>NZ_JBEXDX010000025.1:0-129086 GCF_040605995.1 Streptomyces sp. NPDC005492 | reverse complement strand
GATTAATTCCCTCCCAGGATTTATTTATCTACGACTTACAGCGGGTGGCTTACTTGTTGCCGACCGGGCGCCGCTTCGGGGCCGGGACGTGCGCCCCTTCATCAGTTGACGGATATGAGCAAGGAATGCGTGATGCCCCGTACCGAAGGTAAAGGCGAGGCACCACGTCAGCTGGGACTACTCGAAGATGTTCGGGAGGGGGATGCGGTTGACGTTGCCACGGCGGTTCGCATTCCACGCGGAGGCAACAGCCAAGTGCGCCGCCTTGAGACGACCCTTGGTGCCATCGGCGCGCGTGTTGTTGTTGGTGGCGATGGTCTGAATCTTGGCCTTGAAGGAAGTGGGGTCACCCTGGCGCTTGAGCTTCTCGGACAGCTCCGTGCGCTTCAACTCAGGGTGCTTGGAGATCACCGTGGCGATGCCTCCGATGGTCACGGCGTGCCAGGTGTCGGGGACACGGCCCCAGGCGCCCTCGGCGACAGTGAGCGACTGGTCCAGGATCTCAGGGCCGTGGTCCATCACGATGCTGAGGATTCCCTTGATGCCACGCACGCCGTTGGCGGAGCTGCTGCCAACCTTGAGCTGGTGCTTCTCCAAAACGTCGTTGGTGTCCTGGAAGAGCGGGTGCCCGGCCAACAAACCGATCCTGAACTCGTCGTTCGGGCCGACCTTCGAAGACTCCTTGTTCTTGATGATGAACAGCGAGGCCTCATTGGCCATCGAGAGGTCGGAGTGAACCTCGCAGGTGATGCTCTGGACAGCCTCTCGAACTGACTTCGCAACCGAGACCTCACCAGCCAAAATGAGCTGGCAGGCATAGACCCGGTGCATCCCGTCCACGGCGTACAGCCCGTCCTCGCGCGCCGAGAGAATCGGCGTCCCGAGAGCGGTGGGAACCAGCTTCTCAGCGATGGCCCGCGCGCGGACCTTGTTGAGGTTGCGCTGCGCGCGGGGGTCGAACTTGATGGTCGTCGGGTCCACCTTCATGTACTCAATCGGGTGGTCCGGAATGTTGTAGCTGTAGTCCTTGCTGGGCAAGGTTTCTCCCTTTGATGTCAGCGCCCCAGTGGGGGCGACGGCGACTTCTTTTGTGTCAGCACCCCAAGGGGCGACGGCGACACACGTCTGCTCCCGAATGCGGGAGACGGCGACTGAAACTATGGTATCGGACAACTAAGCCATTCGAGGGACAAGTTCACTTGTTAGGACATGCCCTCATCACCGTCGTCCGCCGCCCGGAGCACATCGGACTGCCAAATCAGGCCGTCCAACTGCCTCGCGATATCCGTCCGGACGGCGTCCACCATGTGCTGATAGCGGGCGGCCATGGCCGTGGTCGACCAACCCATGAGGCCCATGACGGCACGCTCAGGTACACCGAGGATCAAAAGAACCGTGGCGGCCGTGTGACGCGCATCGTGCAGACGTCCATCCCGCACCTTCGCCTCTGCGAGAAGAGCCTTCCACTCTGCCCAGTCCCGACGGTGGGACGGGCTACGGCCGTGCTCGTCTGGAAACACCAACCCGTTCTCAACCCACCGCTTCCCGGCCGCCTCCCGCTCGACTTCCTGCCCCTTGAGATGAACACGGAGTAGGTCAACGAGCTGTTCGGGGAGTCCGACCGCCCGGCGGCCGGCGCGCGACTTGGTGACGGACAACTCCGGGTTGATCCGTCGTTTCTGCGGGCAGTACCCGGCGGCCTTGCGTCCGCAGGGCTCGGGGCACCCGTGGGCGTACTGAGGCCGGTGGCGACTACGCCGAACAACGAGGAACCCACCGGCGAGATCCACGTCATCCCACTTCAGTCCCAGCACCTCCCCTTGACGAAGTCCGAGGGCGAGGGCGACGGCCCACCGTGCGGAGTTGCGCTGTTGGTCAGCAGCCTTCAACAGCCGCTGCACCTCTTGGACGGTGTAGGGCTCCACCTCGTGATCCCCCGTCTTGGGCGCCTTGGCCAACTGCACCGGGTTCTTGCCGAGATGCCCCCGCCGCACAGCCTCGTTGAGCGCGGTGCGGAAGGTCCGGTGCACCTGGTGAGCGGTCGCGGGCTTACTGCCGTTGGCCTGCATCTTGGCGTAGAACACCTCGATGTGTTCGGGCTTGAGCCTGTCGAGACGGTGAGCCCCCAAGCCGGGAACGAGGTGCTTCCGAACGGCCACGCGGTACCCGACCATCGTGTTGTCGTTGACGGCGAGGGGCGCGACGTTCTCAACCCAGTGCGTCAGCCACGCCTTGACCGTCCACGCCTTGCCGGGTTTCCGCACGGTCTTGGCGTCACGCTGCTTCTCCAACTCGCTTACAGCGGCCGTCACTTCGGCGCGCGTCTTGCGCTCGACATGTCGGCGGTCCGGCGTGCCGTCGTCGCGGACGCCGACGGTGACGCGGCCGTGCCATTTGCCGTCCTTACCGAAGTAGATCGAGCTTCGGCCGTTGGGCTGCCGAGTGCGCTTCTTCTTGTCCTCTGCCACAGGCAGACTCCTGTTTCTTGTGTGTCGGGATGGAGACCAGGGCGGCGGGCTGTCCTGTCCGGGAGTGCCGCCGCCCCGGGCGTCGTCAAGCGGCTTGGTGGGCGGTGCGGAGTCGGGTCACGTACGCGGCCGGCGCGTCGGCGGGGATGCGCCGGAGTCCACCGACCATGACGGACTCCAGTTGTCCGGTGCGGATGAGCTGGAAGCAGGTGGTGCGGCCAATTCGTAGGCGGCGGGCGGCCTCTTCGACCTTGAGGAGTACGAGGGTGTTGTCGAATGGGTTGGCAGGGGCCGTGTCCATGCGGAGATCTCCCAGGGGGCGAGGAGCGGACTTGGGGGGCCTTGCGGAGGTGGCGAATGGCGCGTCTGTCCGAGGCGTGCATTTCTGCGTCATTGCGTCGCCAGCGTCATTCAGGCTTTTGACCTGCTGTTTTAGGTGACGCGGGTGCCGAGACCTGCGTCATGGATGCGTCATGGGCTGCGTCATCCGTGACGGGGTCCATGACGCAGATGACGCAGGATGACGCAGGAGTGGCCGTCTGCGTCACGGATGTAGCCGCAGGTCAGGTGCCGTTTCCCGTCTCGCGTGACGCAGATGACGCAGCGTCTTCCCTCTTAGGACAAACGAAGGGGGTGTCTGTCGTAGTGCGGTGCCGCTCAGAACGCGAAGAAGGAGCCGCTGCGCGGCACGTCCTTGGGGCGGTGCTGACGCACCGAACAGCAAGAGGAGCACCGGGCGGCGAGGCGCGATGGTGCTCCTCTTGCTTGTCCGCGCGAGCGCGGGATCACGGTCAGAGCATCCGTTGCTGCTCGTGCAGGGGTGCCGAGGCGGGGCGGGTCATTTCCAGGTACCGGCCCTGACTGGTGCGGCCCGAATCGATGAGCACACCCCGCGCGGCGAGAGTGGGCTGTAGGCGCTTGAGTCGGTCGGAGAGCACCTTGCCCGTGGTCGGCCACCCCTTGGGCAGCGAGCGGCAGTCGTCGCCGCTGTAGCACTGGCTGAGACAGTGCAGCCACTCCGTGGCCGGCATCCGCTGCGCCGCGCCCGGCTCGATGGTGTCGGCGTGCTTGAGGACGGTCTGTGCCAACAGGTCGCCCTCGATCACGTCGTCGTTCAGATCATCCAGCCGGGCCCGGTACGCAGCCAGAGCGCCGAGCCCGGTGGCCGCGTCGAACTGCGCGCACAGGTGCGCGAAGTCCGCCATGCGCAGGTCGGTGGGAGTCTCCGCCTGCGCCGCGCGGACCCTGACCGTGAGGTCCAGCAGAGACCCGAGCACGACGGGCAGCACTTCCTTGTACTCCGCCCACAGTTCCGCCTCGGTCCGCCGCACGCGGGGCCGCTCCAAACGGAGCGGGAGCAGGCGTTCGGCGAGGTCGGGCCGAATGACTCCCACATCGATCCCGGTGAGCAGCAGCGGCCGGCGGTAGCCGACGCGGAAGACGTCCCCGTCGGTGAACAGGGCGCGCTTGACGCTCTCGGCCCCGGTAACGATGCAGCACATGGCGTCGGACAGGTCCGGCGACATGTGCGAGAGGTTGTCCAGGGCGGTGACCCATCCGGCTGCCACGGCGGCGATGAGGTTCTCTTCGTCCTTCGGGGCCCGGCGCAGGTCGCCGCTCATTCCTTCGATGATCCGCACGAGCATCCGTCCGCCGGTGGACTTCCCCGCGCCCTGGGGGCCAGTGAGGAACGGGGCGGGCACCGGGACGGACGGACCGAGGCAGCCGATCAGCCACGCGATGGCCAGACATTCGGTCTCGGCGCCGGCGAAGTTGCACAGCCGCATCAGCAGGTCGATGCCCTTGCCGTTGGTGTCCTTGACGGGCAGGGGGAGTTCCCCGGTGAGCTGGGTGCGCCGCCAGCACACTTCCTGCGGGTCGGGGACGGTGATGTCCCAGCCGGTCGGGTGGATGCGTACGGACCGTCCGTCATCGCGGCCCAGGTCCAGCCAGGTCGCCCCGTCGAATCCGGGGGCGACGCGGATGTGCACAGACTGCACGTCCTCGGTCAGCGCGAGTGCTTCGATCAGGTCCAATGCCTCTTTCAGTGCACTGCCGTTGAAGGCGCCGTGTCCGTCGCGGTAGAGGCCGACCATGAGTTCCTGGCGGTGGCTGCCGGTGGTGCCCTGGGAGCGGATCGGGCGGGCGATGGGCTGGCCGTTCTTCTGCGCGTACACGGTCCCGTCCGGGGTGCGGAAGTAGCGGAAATGGGCCTGCGCGTAGTCGGTGATGATCTGGCGGGCGGGGGCCTTCTCGTCGTCAGCCATGGTCACAGTCCCAACGTGGTGAGGGCGTTGGTCCACGCGTCGGTGCAGTGCCGGGGCGTTTCGCCCTTGGCCTGCGCGGCGGTGAACAGCCGGGCGGCGTGCGTGTCCGTGAGGCAGCCGCACCGGCCGTGCGTGGACAGCACGGCGAGGAACGTGCGGTAGACGGTTGCGTGCACCGCCTCCCGGGCGCCGGTGATCTGCTGCTCCGCCATCGCGATGCCACGGTCCAGGAACACGGGCGAGCGGTGGCGGCACACCCCGCTTTGGCCTCCCAAGGGTGCTGAGAGGGTCTGTGGCGCCCTACGGGCCGCAGAAGGGTCCGTTAGTGCCAGAGCGCGCACAGCGCCCGGGAGAGCGGCCATGGCGCCGCTGCCCCATCCAAGCCAACGGGCGTACGCCATAAGGGACTTGACGTCCACGCCGGGCCGCACGGCGTTGGCGGACGGCATGACGCCCCGGTAGATCCAGTGCTCACCCCGGGTCGTCGGCACGATCCGTGTGGCGGGCAGCGCCGCGCGCGCCCATGCGATGGCCGCCGCGTTGTCCAGGTCGACGACGGTCAGCCCGGCGCCCCCGGGGTGGTAGGCGACCGCCGCCGCCCGACGCCACGCGGTAGACCACTGCGGGGAGTTGAGAACGTGCGGGTCAGTGGCGGCGGCGGCCCACGCGTGGCAGGGAGCGGGGCACGTGCAGGGGCCAGGGGTCTTCATGTTCGGCCGGCCGCCGCACGCGTTCTTCGCGCAGGTGCGGCAGTTGCCGAACGGAACCTTCCCCGCTCGCAGTGGCAGCGGCGGGATACCGTTCGCGGCGAGGTCGAGCGCGGTCCGCAGGTGGGCGATCGTGGTGCTCATGCGACCGCCCCCAGCGTCCCCGCACCGGCGAGGTAGGCGCGGCCGATCCCGGCGCGGTGGTAGCCCATGGCGGCACCGCCGGCACACGAGAACAGATCCAGCAGACGCGGCCGGGACACTCGCCCCGATCGGGTGGCAGGGGCTGAAGGGCCCTCGCCGAAAACACGCGGTTGGGTCATGCTGTAGGTCTCCTGTTCTGCAACGTCGGGATACGGAGACCGAGGGCGGTGGGCTGTCCTTGTCCGGGAGTGCCACCGCCCTCGGGCGCAGCTAGTTGGTCTTGACCCAACGGGCGTACTCATGGCGGACATAGCCGCGCGGGTTCTTGGTCGCATGCGCCGGCGCATGGTCCATGTCGAGCAGATACAGGGCGGCGGCTTCTGCGGTTTCGGTGGCGTCGCCGTCCAGCTCGTTGGGCTCGTCCAGCAGGGCAATGCGATCGAGCAGCGCGGCTTTGCGGAGGTAGTACTCCCGATCCATCTGCGTGAAGCACTCGCGGGCGGCGACGGTGCGGAACGTCCAGCCGATTTCGCTGATGATGCTCGGGGCGAGCGCGTACGCCTTTGCCGGCGTCGGCCACACTCCCGGCTCGGGGTGGTGGTCGGCGGTGACGCGGATCTCGAACATGGCTCTCCTGCCTGCTTGTTCAGCCGTTGAAGTGGTTGCGCTTGAAGACGGCCTTGCGGATGTTGAAGGTGTTGCCGCCGCTGTGGCCGCTCGCGCTGAAGACCTGCACGGCGATCCAGCCGCCGAAGATGACGGCAGCGAGGGTGATGAGCTGGGTGATGAGCGCGGTCAGGGCTGTGATGAACGCGGTCAGCATGAGCAGTCCGCCGCAGACGGCGAGGAACCCGACACCCCCGAGGGCGATGTTCACCGCCGTGCGCGAGACGGCCGGCTTGGCGGCGACCGGTTCGGGCTTGGCGGGCTCGATGGCGTAGCCGGTGACGACCCGGCCGTCCGGCAGCACGATGCTGGTCACGGACGGGATGGCGCCAGGCTGCACGGGCATGAGCGGCGCGGTGTGCGCGGGGGTGAGCGGGGCGGGGCGGTGGACTTCCACGGCCGCGACCTGGTGGCCGCTCGGGCGGTATGCGGTGGGTTCGTTCACGTCCGTTTCCCTTCTAGCGGCCGATGCCGGGCATGGCGTCGGTCACGGCGGTGACGAGATGGTTGACGGTGTCGGCCGCGCTGCTGCCGGCGAGGTAGAAGCCGAAGAGCGCGATGACGACGGCCGCGCCGAAGCCGACGGCCTTGAAGCGCAGCAGCAGCACGGCCACGACGGCGAGCAGCAGTACGAGCGGGATGGTGAGGGTCATGGGTCCTCCCGAGGAGTCAGCGGGTGCCAGCGCGGTAGGTGCGCGCGGCGCGGTTGTAGATCCAGCGGCCGACGCGTATGCGCTTGCCGGTGGCGTCGCAGCGGCGGCAGTCCTTGCCGCGCTTGACGCGTCCCTTGCGGTCGGTCTTGAAGGCGTGGCCCATGCCGGCGCACTTGCGGCAGTCGCCGAACGGGCTCAGCCAGCACTTGACGCTGTAACAGAGAGCGATGGCAAGTAGGCAGGCGATAGCGAGCAGTGGAAGGCTCATCAGGGGCCTCTCAGGCGGGGTTTTGAGGGTTTCCGCAGGTGGGCCTCTACTTGCTAGCGACCTGATCAGGCCTGGTTTTGGTCGCTAGCAGGGTTGCTACCGGTAGCGACGCCTGCCGCTACCGGTAGCAGGCTGTGAGACCTATCCGGCGTCCCGTTTTTCGTTGCGCTGCGTAATCGCGGCGGCGAGGTCGTCGCGCTTGATGCCGCGCTTGTTGACCTGCCGTCCGTCGATGCGGCGGCTGATCTGGTCGGTGGCCACGCCGAACGGCTTGAGCGCTGCGGTGAGCGCTTCCGCCTTGGGCTTGGGCTCCAACTCCGCCCACGGGCCGTAGACGTCGGGGCGCAGGTCGGCGAGGCGGTCGACGATGGTCTCCGACCACACCTTGGCCTCGCCCTTGCCGAGCACGGCCGCCACGTCGTCCAGGACCGTCGCGGATACCTCCGGGGCCGGAGCCTCGCCCGCCGCGTCGCCGGACAGCGTGCCCTCCGCCTCGCGCAGCGCGGCGGCACGGGTCAGGATGCGTTCGGCGTCGCGGCCGTCGGCGAGGTAGGTCCGCACGATCCCGGAGTCGTCCGACATGCCCTTGAGTAGACCGACGCCCTTGTGGGACTTGAGCAGCTTGGACGCGTCCAGACCCTCGGAGTACGAACCGGCGCCAAGGATGGTGTCGGAGACCTGGTAGGCGCCGACCCGCAGCGCGAACCGCGCCTGGTGCTGGTCACGCAGCTCGGAGGGGCAGGCCTTGTCGTCCGGCTTCTGCGTGGACGTCATGACCGACACGCCCACTGCGGGGGCGACCCGGGCGAGGTAGACGAGCAGGGAAAGGATCTCCTTGCCGTGCTCGGGGTGCTGCAAGTACTCCTGCACCTCGTCGACCACGAACAGGGTCAGGGGCATGTTCAGCTTCTTGTCCCGGCTGATCTCCGGGGTCAGCTTGCCCTCGGGGCAGATGTGCAGCGGCAGTTCCGAGAGCCGGTGGTAGCGGTCCTCGACATCCGCCTTCAACTCCCGCAGCGAGGTCAGCAGATGCGCCACCGGGTCGATGCCGTTCTTGGGCACGATGCCGAATCCGATGCGGTGGGCGACCAGCGCGAACCGGCGCCAGTCCGGTGACGCCTTGCCGTCGAACACGTACAGGCGCACGTACGGGTCCAACGCGGCGGCGAGCGCGATCGTCCGGGCAGAGAACGTCTTGCCCTGCCGGGGCACGGCGCCGACCAGCAGCGACAGCCACAGCATGGTGGCCATGACCGGGTTGCCCCGCTCGTCGACACCCCACGGGAACGGCTTCCAGAAGTCCACCCGGGTCGCCCCCAGCAGCGGCGACTTGCCGGACGGAACGGCGAGCGGGTCGCGGTCGGCGATCCAGTACGACACCCTGCGCTCGCTCGTCTCGTCCTTGTCCAGGAAGAGCTGAGTGGCGGCGATGTCCATGCCCGACGCGAGCTTGGTGTGAGCGTTGAGCGCGTCCTTGAAGGACTTGCCGAACGGCAGATCCACGATCACGCGCCATCCGTCGCCGTCACGGCCGATCGGCCTCGGGAAGGCGATGTTCTGGTCCTTGCTGGTCAGCCCGGACACCTCGTGCGCGCGGATGACGATGTCCGAGGACAGCTTGCGCTTGCGGAAGGTCACCTTGGCCAGATCGATCAGCGGTCGGTCCGCCGGCGCCCCGACCACACCCAGCGTCGTCATCAGCGTGGCCATGGCGAGCAGCAGCAGCCAGGACGGGGCCATGACGAACAGGGTCAGGGTGGCGGCGAGGCCGACGATCCCGGCGAGGGTGGCCACGATGCCCCGCAGGCGGACGCGGTCGTTGCGCTGCCGCGACAGCTTCAGGTAGTCGGCAGCGTCCTCGTTGGCCACGGAGTGCAGACGCAGGGATTTGCCTTCCGCGTCGAACACCCACCGGCCGATCGCTGTCGACCAGCGCCACGCGCCGCGCGGCGAGTACCACAGCACCTTCGGGGTGTAGATGCACGGCAGGCGAACGGCGTGATAGCCGATCACAGCCGAGTAGTGCCGAACGGCCCACTTGCGGACCGCCGTTCGCTGGTCGGGCAGCTTCACCCAGTCCGGCAGGACGGGCAGACGGGCCTTGTCCTTGGCCTCCATCCACTCGGCTACCGAGGGCGGGTAGACCTCGCGCGGTGGGTCGACCGGGGCGCCCTCGGCAAGGCCGTCGGCCTCGGGGTCGTCGGTGTCGGGGAGTTCGGCCTCCCACTCCCCCGGCTTCACGTCCGCCTCGGCAGGGGTGGCGGGCGGGGTGGGGTTCTTCTTCAGCGGGAACGGCAGCACGTCGGCCGTCCGCTCGTCGGTGCTCTCCGGGTCGTCCGGGGGCGGGTACAGGGGGTTCTCGGTCACGATGGTTTCTGCTCCTTCACGGAGTCGAAGGGTCCGGCCGGCTTGCTGTGGAAGGTGGGCGGCCGGACCCGGAGTTGGGGTGTTTCAGGCGGCGCGCTGTTCCTCGGGATAGGCGCAGGTCACGCAGGTTCCGAGCGAGGTGGGGATGACGTATCCGGCTTCCTTGCGGCACTGCGGGCAGGTGCGGCGCGCGCACATCGCCTTGGCGAGCGCAGCGCGCTTGGCCGGCGTCATGGGCCGTACCGGCTTGGCACAGTCGACGCGGTAGAGATAGGCGACCAGCGGTCCGCGCCGGTAGCGCGGACGCAGAACCTGCGCCGCGATCGGCTGGCCACCCGGCCGTAAGCCCCGCGCACGGAGCTGACGGCGGGTCGCGAGGCCGTCGGGGGCGTACCGCCACGGGTAGGTGGGGACCCCGAAGCGGGCGCCGTTCGGGTCGAAGCACTTGCCGAACGCCCCGGCCATCACGCGACCTTGGCGCGCTCGGCAAGGATCGTGTCTCGCAGGGTGCGGGCGTTCGCCGGCGAGGTGCGGACGGTGCGGCGGATGCCCTCAGCGGTGATCTGAGTGTCGGGCCATTCGGCCGTCGCGGTGCGCGCCTCAGCGAGCAACTGATCGGCGGTGCGCTTGGGTCGGGGCGATCGGGCCACCACGGGGACCCGGCCTGTCGCCCGGCGGGATCGGGGGGCGTCGGCCGCCACCGCCCGAGGCCTGGTCGACTCGACCAGCGCCGGGTCGATCGGCGAGGCAATCGCCGGTACGGGCTTGAGCGGGAGAGTCGACTTCACGTAGTCGACCGCCACCGCATCGGGCACTCGAACCACCGTTGCCGTGATCGGTTCGGGGGCCGATTCGGGCAGGTCAGCCGTAGACCGATTCCTCTCGGTCTCGGTAGATTCCTCCGCATTCGCGATCCCGGCGAACATGGCAGACAGAGCCGCGTCCGCGCCGTCCGTCACCCGATCGCGCTGGACGTCCAGCAGTCGCGATCCGAGGGCCACGTCACCGACGCCGACCTTGCGCGCCAGGCGCCACGACTTGCGATCGGACCGCTTCCGAACCTTGGTGTCGGGGTGGTTGGCGGCACGGGCGCGGTGGTAGGCGAGGGCCTGCACTACGGCGGCGGCCTTGCGCTCGCTCTCCGCGTCACGGCCGTCGGTGTGGACGACGATGCGGCGCGCGAGGAACGCCATGCCCTCAGCAGACACGCACATGCCCATGGGGGTGATGGCGTAGATGACGGTACGGCCCGCGTCGGGACCGGCCATCGCGGCCATGACCGACGCGGCGGCCGGCAGCGCCCACAACCCCAGGCGCACGACGTGCGGGGAGGACTGTCCCAGCATGGTCAGTCCCAGCAGGACCAGCGCCAGAACGGCGGTCGCGCCCTCGCCGGCAGCGAGCGCTCCCAGGGCGGTGCCCTTGCCGTAGGCGTGACCGATGTTGCTGTACGTGCCCATCCCACCGACCACGCCCGTGGCGACCATCGGCAGGAACGCGCACCCCAATACGAACTTCTGAGTGCTCGTCAGGGGCTTGCGGGCCTGAGGGGTGTTCATGCCGCTTCCCCCGTTCCCTGCCGGTGACCGCGAACGGCGCGCAAGAAGGGCACCGTGCAGGTCAGCGCGTCGGCGTACAGGGCGTCCCAACCGGCGACCTCGTCACCGGCCTCGCCCATCTCGCGCAGGTCCCGCAGGATGTCGCGGGCCGCGTCCTTACGGGCCCGCCGCTCCTTGGCCGTCTCCGGCTTCAGCGGGCCACGAAACAGCTCGACATCGATGCCGAGCGCCAGTTCCGCGAACTCCAAGTCGCCATGGGCCTCTTGGCCGGCGACGTAGGTGCGCATGCTCATGGTGGATCTCTCCTCGTGCTACGTCGGGATAGAGACCGGCGCGGCGGGCTGTCCTTGTCCGGGAGTGCCGCCGCGTCCGGAGATGAGGCCAACGCCGCACGTCGCGGCGGGCCAAGTGACCCCGGGCGGAAGTCGATTCCGCACCCTCACGGCTGGATACCGGGGCCGACAGCCATCACCCGGCCGCCACGGGGACGGGGTCAAGCCCCGTCGATCTCAAAGCACTCTGTTGAGTTCTCAAGGAACCGGCGCTGCCTTTGTACTCACCCCCTCGGGCTTTCCTCCGAACGCTCGATGCAGTACCTGTTTTACAGGTACTGCATAGGGGTCCGTCAAGTGCATCGACGGAACCTCTTGGTTTTTGCGCCGGGACTTCTTGGCGCACCATCAGAATCGCCCCAGGTCAGGGGACTTGGTTACCCCATACGTGGACGTCCCAGGGACGTCTAGGTACCTTCAAGACGTCCCTAGACGTCCCATCAGGAGTGCAGATGTCCAACGAGCGCTTGCGGTCAGCCCTGTTGTCGCAGGGCATGACGGTGCAGGATCTAGCCGACGCCATCAACGTCAACGCGAAGACCGTCGAACGCTGGATCACGCAGGGGAAGGTTCCGTACCGGCGACACCAGTACGCGACAGCGTCAGTCCTAGCGGTCGACGTGACGACTCTTTGGGACGACTCCCGCGCCGTCGAAAGCGCTGCGGACATGAGCAAGGCGGAGATCGTCACCATCTATCCGCACCGCCACATGGTGCCCGCAGGGCTCTGGCGTGAGATGTACGGACGGGCAAAGCTGCGGCTGGACATCCTCGTCTACGCGGGACTGTGGCTGTCGGAAGATCCTCAGTTCATCGACCTCCTCAAGGCGAAGGCTGAAGAGACCGCTCAGATCCGGGTCTTGCTCGGTGATCCTGACTGCCCAGCAGTTCAGCAGCGCGGGATCGACGAAGGTCATCGGATCATGGACGGCAAGATCCGCAACGCCTTGATGAACTACCGCCCGCTCTTCACCAGCCATCCGGATATCCACTTCCGGTTGCACGACGCGACGCTGTACAACTCGCTCTTCCGGTCGGATGACGAGATGTTGGTGAACACCCACGTCTACGGCATCGGCGCCTACATGGCTCCCGTACTGCACCTGCGGCGAGTGCCCGGCGGCGGGCTCTTCGACACCTATGCGAATAGCATCGAACAAGCCTGGGGAGGCGCGCGCCAGGTGCTGGAAGACGACTTCACGGGAGCTTGAGCATGGGACGCATCGACTATCTACACGACCCCGACGCCCCGTCGGCCAACTCGGTCGTTCCCTCCGTTGTCGCGTTCGTACAGAATGACGCGGCCCAAGTGCTGATGATTCAGAGATCTGACAACGGGCGTTGGGCGCTTCCCGGCGGTGGCCACGACGTGGGCGAATCCATCAGTGACACGGTGGTCCGAGAGGTCTGGGAAGAGACGGGCATCAAGGCCGAAGTCGCCGACCTGTCGGGGATCTACACCGACCCGGGTCACGTTATGCAATACGACGACGGCGAGGTCCGCCAGCAGTTCAGCATCTGCTTTCGCGCCCGGCCTGTTGGCGGTGAGCTGCGCACGAGCAACGAAACGACACAAGTCCGCTGGGTTGACCCAGCGGACTTGGCGCAGTTGGACGTCCACCCCACGATGCGGATGCGTATCGAGCACGCGATGGACCGAACCCGGCCGGCTCCCTACATCGGCTGACGCTTGGCAGCGGCGACCCTTTCGAGTACACGCCCCGTACTCGCCAGAATCTCGGGTTCAGCGCGACGGATGAACGTGCCGATCAGGCTCTCCGGCCCATACCGTCCCGTAATCTCGTTGACCCGATCCACGGGATTCGTGGGGGTGCCGTCCGGCGTCGTGTTCATGTCGCAGTAGCAGAGCGCGTCGTTCAGGTGCGCGCTCTCACGCGGGAACTCCCCCTCCAACTCGTCGCGCAGGCCACGCGCGTCGGCCTCCATCCATGAGCAGGAGTGATGCGCCACCAGGTGCACGACCCGCTCATCGGCTTTGGCCACGTCTCGCAGGTAGCGGGCGCCGTCGAGCGGATGGAAACCGGTCTTGGCGAGGTCGGGTGCGTAACCGATGTCGTGCAGCACAGCCGCAGCTTCCAGCAGCTCGGCGTCATCCCCAAGGATGAGCGCGATGCTGCGCGCCCGCTCAGCAACACCGAGGCAATGCTTCCAGCGACGCGGCAGGGGCTCAGCCAGCAGGGACTCAGCCAGGGGGTAAGCCCACTCCGTCAGCTCCGACAAGCTAGGAACGCTCCTCTCGATTCGGCACAGCGCGGACGGTCCGCACCTTGCCTTGCCCTCCACTCGCCAGCACGCCGGCGACCTCCAGCTTGTCGAGCGCCTTTGTCACAGTAGGGCGTGAGGCTCCGAACCTGGTGGCGAGAGTAGACGCACTAGGGAACGGTGCCCCGACTTCCAGGCGATCATCCGTGATGACGGCCGCGATCCGCTCCTCAAGCGGTCGACGGTCCGCCCCGTCGCCTGGCCTGATTACGCGCCAGCGCCCACCAGGTACCGGCTCCGCGTCACCGCTCCTCCGCAGCGCCTGGAACGCCCGGAGGACCACTCCACGGGAGACGGCATACGTGTCTATGAGGTCTGCGACCGGGGGTAGTTCTGCCATCTCCTGGTCATCGTCAATCTGAGCCTTCAACGCGGCCGCGATCTGTTGGAAGGTCCCGCGCGGACTCGCCGCCTGCGACACTCTCTCTCCTTCGCCCGTGCTCATCACATTGCAATGCCCTAAGTGTTGCACTTACCAGCTCATACGTTGAGGTCTCGCCGGGTAACGCCTGCGTCGCTGCGACTGAATGAACCCGAACCCTTTAGTACTGAACGTTCAACCACACAACCGCGAGAGCGCGGGGGATTCATTTCTTACCTCCGAAAGCTCCTGTGATTCTGGAGGCATTGCCTAGTCGCTCCATAATAGTTGGATCAATCGACACACTGGCAATTGCAGCAAACATAAGTACGAACGACGATACGGTTGGACTGACGGACGCACGAAACCATGAGAATGGATCGAACAGCACTATGTAGGAAGTTCCAGCCATGACCGCAAGAGCCAGTAAATGGCGAGATATTCTAAATAGCTTACGTCGCAGCAATTCCTTTTCGGAAGTTTCCACCGCGAGCAGCTCCCAGTTCCCCTTCGCCGCATCGATAAGCGCGGCCACGAATGCCTGGTTCATATCCGCCAACTTCTCACCCCCTGTCGCCGCAACCACCTTCCATTTCCTAGCAGCTGCCGCTATCCCATCACAGATTTCAGATATCGCCCCATCCGGAATTTCATCACCCACCCGCAGACTCCTCTTCCAGCGCCCCTCTGCCGTCTGTGCGACCTTTTCAAGATGCCTAATAATTTCAACTCTGACCGAACTCGTTAAATACGTCCTCAATCCCTCATTGAAGCTTTCACGCCTGAGAGCTTCCTGGGAAAGTTTGGCCAATTCCATAAGGTCCAAGAGGATACGCGCGGAGGTCACCGCATCGCCAGGCTCTTTTGGGCCCACCTTATACCTGACATCATCAAGGAAAGACAAGAATATTCCAACTAGAGTTAACGTCGCGAACCCCTTGAGTGCATAGAGAACGCAGATATCGACGCTCCCAATGGCGCTACGAAAAAACCCCGGGACATAATTCTTGTGTTTCGAAACCAAATCGACAATGTGGCTTCTCCAGCCGTCTTGCACCACAAAGTAAAGAGCAGATCCCGCCGCAATCCACCGCCACACGTTGGGCAGTCTCAGATTCACGAAACCTAGTATCACAAGAATCCGACCATGAATAACGAAGAGGGTGATAGCCAGAATCCCAATAACGATCGCCCCTCGGTCCGGAAACTTCGAGAAGTCATCCTTCCTCACGACCAACAGCATTATTACCCACATAGAAACAATAAGCACCAAGAATGACAATGCCCCAAAGATGGACGGGTGCTCATCCATGAAATCCTCAAAGACAGTCGACCAGCTAGCCCGGGCATTATCTGTCCAGTGGGCAGAGCGAACCGCATCTTCAACTATAGGAATATCTTCGGGTTCGATTCCATCCAGTAACCAGACTTGCCGTCCGTGCATTTCAGCTTTTTCGGCCAGGCTCTTGACTCTCTTTTCTGGTAGCTCCCTAATCTTCTCGCTTTGCTCTTCCAGCCATAAACCGAGAACCTCGCGGGAAGTCTCAGGCTCTACACCCTCGGCATGGTTGTAAGCCCACCATTCAATGACTTCACGACGAATGGCACTCCTCACTTTTGTTAGTTCTTGCCGCAGGTCAAACCGCTCGCCCTCTTCATCGTCCGGACTACCTTGCGATCGATCCTGATGAGCCACGAACTGAACCTCCCCCTGACGTCAGCTGCGGGAACGTTAGCGCACGTGCCAGCTACCCAAGAGCGGCATCGCTCAGCCCGCCGACGTTGTCCGGCATAGGCGGCGGTTGGACGGAGACGAAGAGCAGAGGGTGCGGGCTGGCACCCCGGAACCGACTCTCGATGCTGTGTGCCAGGAGGTGAGGTCGTCCAGCCACTGTGCTTGAGCTCCCCGCGCCCGTCTCATTCCGTCTCGTTCATAGCCGTATGAGGCTGTACAGCGCCGTTCACTCCATCCAGCAACCACAGAGTTCGTCCGGGATTGAACGCCCGCGAACGCGTCCGGATGATGTCCTGACCAGCCCGGACGAACTTGCAAAGCATGAGCGGCCACGGAGGACACAACTCGGACAGAGCGTCCGGCTGTTGCCGACCCAGCCTTGTCCCATCTGGGGTATCTGGTCAAAGTACTGTCGCAGGCTGCCACCCAGCCGCATGCTTCTGACGTGGCACTGATACGCCGGCGGCCGCGCAATGCTCCACGCGGCAGGTACACCCCTAAGCTCTGGTCCGTCTGGATCGTGGCACCGCTCGCCCTCCTGGTCGTCGGCGCCCTCAGCTTCGGCCTCTACCACTACGTGTATGGCCTGCTCGCCCACGCGGCCAAAACCCAGAACCCTCGTAAGCCAGTCAACGTCAACGACGTCATCAAGACGACCGTCACCGTTCTGACCCTGACCGGTGCCGTCCTCGCCGGCGTCTACGCCTACCGCAAACAACTCCTCTCCGAGGGCGATGCACACCGCGCGGACGCAAGCCAGCTTGCTGACCGCTACACCACGGCCGCCGAACAGCTCGGCCACGACCAAGCTGCCGTCCGCCTCGCTGGCGTCTACGCCCTCGCCCGCCTCGCCGATGACTGGGAAGAACAACGACAGGTCTGCATCGATGTCCTGTGTGCCTACCTCCGCATGCCCTATGAGCCTGACCCATCGGCACCAGGGCATAAGGCAGGCGAACGCCAAGTACGGCACACAATCATCCGTGTTATACGCGACCACCTGCGCGTCCCGGACACACCCACCTCCTGGTGTGCGTGTGACTTCGACTTCACCGGCGCGACATTTGACGGCGGTGACCTTTCAGGCAGCACGTTCTGCAGCACCGTTGACTTCACGGGCGCAACGTTTAGCGGCGGCGAGGTAGCTTTCGGTGGCGCAACGTTCAGCAGCGGGCTCAGCTTCAGAGGCGCAACGTTTACCGCCGCCGAAGTCTTCTTCGGTGGCGCAACGTTCAGTGGCGGGGTCAACTTCGTCGGCGCAACGTTCAGCAGCGGCAGAGTCAGTTTCGTCGGCGCAACGTTCAGCAGCGGCAGGATCAGCTTCAGAGGCGGAACGTTCAGCGGCAGCGAAGTCGCTTTCGGTAGCGCGATTTTCAACAGCGACAGGGTCAGCTTTCTCGGCGCAACGTTCAGCGGCGGCGAGGTCTCTTTCAGCGGCGCAACGTTCAACAGCGACGAGGTCAGCTTCAGAGGCGCAACGTTTACCGCCGGCAGGGTCTACTTCGGTGGAGCAACGTTCAGCAGCAGCGCACCTATCTTCGACGGCGCAACTTTCACCGGGACCCATGTGGCGTGGGGCAATATGACCAGGCCCGCAGGTGTCTAGGAGCGCAGCACTGTAGCTAGTCCCGGCGGTTGCGAACCATGTCGAGCTGCCCTCGGCCGCACGCCGGTAACGTCCACGTACTGCCACTCCGTGCCCACCCGGCTCGTAGTCTCCCGAGCAGAGGTCGTCGCTCAGGCTCTGACCGACCACGCTTGAGCAAAGCGAGACAGAGGCGGCCGTCTCAGTTTCCGTCTCATTCATCGCCGTACGCAGCTGTCCCGAGCCGTTCACTCCGCCTCAAGCGGCCTAGCGTCCGTACGGGAATGAACGCGGGTGAACGAGTCCAGATCATGCCCTGACTAGCACCAACAAACCTGCAAAGCGAGTTACGCGGGTTCGATTCCCGCCACGGCCTCCAACTGCCTGACCAGGCAGAACGGAAGGGCGGCGCTACCCGTTGGCCATGAGGCGGGTTTGCCACAGGTCTCGTAGCAGTGCGATCTCCGCCATGTGGTGGATGAATCCGAGGTTGGAGCCTGCCAGTACGGCGATGTACGGGTCGTCGGGGTCGGAGCCGTAGGGGTATTGGGAGAAGCCGACCGTGTCCAGCTGGGCTTCGGTGACCGTGGCGATTGCCTCGCGCCAGCGGTCGATCGCCGGCCAGAAGCGGTCGAGGGCCTGGGTCGCCGAGGGTGTGAAGTCGACCATCTGCTTCGGGTCCTGGCGGCGCTCGCCGAAGGTCCACTCCCACGCGCCCGCGAACTCGAAGTGCAGGTGGCCCAGGCGCCAGGCGATGGTCGTGATCGGGGTTGTGTCGGGTTCCGGTTCGCCGGTGTGGGCGAGGATCTGCTCGACCCGTTCGACGCTCACGCTCCAGTCCTCGGCGATCTTGGCCACGGTCATGCCCTCGGCGGACTGGCGGGCGACCTCGGCGTACTCGCTCGCCGGGATGTCCGGTGCTCCCAGGTCCAGCACCCACTCGCCCGGGCCGAACGCCCTCGGTGTCACCGCCTCGCTCCGGCGCCGCAGAGACCAGCAGTCGGGCGCCGGCTCCCAGAGGTACTCCTCGTCACCGAGTCCCGTCAGCCGGACCTGGGCCATCTCCCGGGCCTTGTCGAACTGGTCGAGGAGTATGTGCAGTCGGTCGGTCCTTGTGCGCTCGGTCGCCATGCCGGTTCCCCTCGCCGTCGCGGCTCGTGCGTCGCCGCGGTCAGGCGGACGGTAGCGCTCGCCTCATACCGGTGCGAACGAATTCCGCAGTAAGGGGTTGTTCGTGACAGGAGACACCGCTCAGAACACTCCGCTCAGAGCACTCCGCCCGCCTCGTCCTGGAACGCCTCCGTCCAGTAGTGCCAGTCGGCGGTCCGCGCTCCCGTCCCTGTCGGGTCCACCGCCGACAAGGTCTGGAGCATCGTCGTGGCCAACTGCTCGTAGGCCTCCGCCGTCAGCTCGCCCGCCAGGTCCGCGTCGAGGGACCTCTCCCGGTGCAGCAGCCAGAGGGTGAAGGCGAGGGTCGAGACGTCCGTGTTCAGCGGGGACAGTGTGGCCTCGGGCTCGCTCCAGGTCAGGATCGCGCCCGTCGTGCCGTCCACCACCAGGCTGTTGTCCTCCATCAGGTAGCCGAGTCGGATCAAGTGGTCGGCCCTGGGCGGGAGTTGCTCGGCGGGCTCGTCCTCGTAGAACTCGGTGAGGGTGGGGAGCGGGACGTCCGTGTCCAGTTGGACGAGGAAGGCGTCCTCGGGCAGGCCCGTCTCGCGCAGGAAGCGGCGGGTCGGTTCGTGGGTGAGGGTGGCCGGGAAGTCGACGTCCTCGAAGCGGGCGACCGTGCCCTGGCCGAACTCCTGGTCCAGCAGGCGGGCCGGGATGTCGAGGGTCAGTCCCGACGTGGTGCCGGGGCCGGCGACGAGGGCCAGCGGGCGGATCAGTGCCGCCGCCTTCCAGAACGGGGGCACCTCGCCGTCCGTCTCCGACTCGAACACCGCGAGCAGCTGGCGTGATGCCTCCGCCGCCGTCTTGGTCCCGTGACGGCCCTCGTAGGAGGCGAACTGGCCGCGCAGGCCCGTCAGTTCGTCCGTCGTCGTGGTGAAGCGGGTGAGCGTCTCGACCGACGGGGCCAGCGGGCCGGCCTCCATCAGGTCCGGGCGGTCGTGGAGGAAGTACGTCGTCGCGATCTCGCCCGTCTCGCCGTCGAGCAGGATCGACTCCGCCTCTCCGCCGCCGGGTCCCCTGAGCGCGCCTATCACCAACTGGTCCCGGAGCTCCGCCGCGAGCGGGTCAGGGTCGCCCAGCCGGTCCGCGACCGTCCGCAGGCCCTCCCTGCGCAGCTCCTCGAAGGTCAACAGGCCGCTGTCGCCCGGCAGTCCGGGGCCGGTCAGCCACCGGCGGGTCGAGGCGTGCGTGACGTACGGATCGAGGTCGTCCTCGCTCAACGTGATCGTGATCGCCGTGGACCTGGCGTCCATCGTGCTCATGGCTCCCCCGTGCATGAATCTTCCCCCGTGCTCTTCCCCGTGATGTGTCCCGTGCGACCCGCGGCCTCAGCGATCCGGTCGTGTCGTCCCCACTGCCCAGAACACTACGCGGCACCACTGACAATGACCCTGACCTGCTAAAACACCTCACGGGCGCGGAAACGTCCTTAAACGTCCCCACTCACCAGACGCTCAGACCACCCGCGAACGTTCCCGCCCCTCGACGATCGCGTCCACCGTCTCCCCCACGGTCAGCGCGGAATTGGGTGGGCGCGGATCAGGTCGACGTACGCCGTCAACTCCGCGCCCGGCACCACGTCCTGGACGATCGTCGTGGATCAGCCGACGTGTACGCGTCCGCCGCCGACAGCCGGTGGTGCAAGCGGAGTTGGGACTCCCCCGCACCGCCCGCGCCGGGGACGCCTCCTCGTACCCGGAGACGATCATCCACCGGAACACACCCCCCGGGGACATGCGCCACCGTCGACTTCCCCGCAGCCATCACCCCGGTGATGAGGGCAACCCCCTCAAGCACCCCGAGGCCCCCGCCCGCCTACTGCCCGTACTGCCCGTTCGTCACCACCGCGGCCTGTCGTCTGATCGGGAGTCGGTTCACCGGGCGGCCCGTCGCCGCGCGTACCGCGGAGGCGATGGCCGCCGGGGAGGTGACCACGGGGACCGCGCTGACCGGCTTCGCCCCGAAGGGGGCGACCACGTCGCGCTCCTCGACGAGTTTCACGATGCGGATGTCGGGGGTGTCCAGGGCGGTGGGCAGGGCGTAGCCGGTGAGGTCGGGGTGGCGGATCAACCCGCGCGCGGTGCGCAGGTTTTCCGTCAGTGCGATGCCTACGCCCTGGGTGACGCCGCCCTCGATGCGGGCGACCAACTGCGTCGGGTTCAGGATGCGGCCGACGTCCTGGGCCAAGGCCAGTTCGACGACCCGTACGGAGCCGAGTTCGATGTCGACGTCGACCACCGCGCGGATCGCGCAGAACGCGAGCCCTACGAAGGCGTCGCCCTGGCCCGCCTCGTCCAGGGGCTCGGTCGGGTGAGGGCGGCACTGGGCGGTGGCCCACAGTTCCTTGCCGTCCATGGCCTCGGTGACGGTCGTGGACAGGACTCCGTCGTAGGAGGTGATTTTTCCGTCTGTGATCTGGAGGAGTTCGGTCGACATGCCGAACTTGTGCGCCAGGGGCTGGAGAAGCTGGGTGCGGACCATTTTCGCGGCCCGTTCGACCGCGCCGCCCGAGACCCAGGTG
This sequence comes from Streptomyces sp. NPDC005492, assembly GCF_040605995.1. Taxonomy (NCBI): domain Bacteria; kingdom Bacillati; phylum Actinomycetota; class Actinomycetes; order Kitasatosporales; family Streptomycetaceae; genus Streptomyces; species Streptomyces sp. NPDC005492. Next base: position 108,000 of record NZ_JBEXDX010000025.1, on the reverse strand, counting down.
TGCCGGCCCCGGCAGCCGGGGCCCGCGGGGGGCTGATCGGTGTCCACGGGGGCGACGTGCACCTCGTCGATGCCGAGGGTCTCCTGGACGATCTGCCGGGCGAGGGTGGTGAAGCCCTGGCCGGTCTCGACGGCCGCGCACAGGACGGTCGCGATGCCGTCGTGGACCTTCACGGTGGCCGTGGAGACCTCGTCGGCGCCCTCCGCGCCGAGCATGTGCACCATGCCGACGCCGTAGCCGACGCCCCGGCGCACCGCGCCCGGTTCGCCCGCGCCCTCCGGGCCGCCGGGCAGCAGCCACTCGTCCTCGGGGGTGTCCTTGGGGAGGGCGGGCAGCGGGAAGTCCCGTACGGCCTGGAGGAGTTCGGCGACCGGTGCCGGGCAGGTGACCGTCTGGCCGGTCGGCAGGACGTCGCCGGTGGCCAGGGCGTTGCGCAGGCGCAGTTCGGCCGGGTCGACGGCGAGCTTCTTGGCGAGCTTGTCCATCTGTGCCTCGTAGGCGGCGCAGACCTGCATGGCGCCCTCGCCGCGCACATGCCCGGAGGGCGGGTTGTTGGTGCGGACGGCCCAGCCCTCGATGAAGGCGTTCGGGACGACATAGGGGCCGCAGGCGAAGGAGACGGCGGCGGCCAGGGCCTCCGAGGAGGTGTCGGCGTAGGCGCCCGCGTCGAGCAGTACCTGGGCCTCGACCTTGACCAGACGGCCGTCCTCGTCGGCGTGGTGGCGGTAGCGCAGCAGCGTGGGGTGGCGGTGGGTGTGGCCGAGGAAGGACTCCTCGCGCGTGGCCGTGAGTTTGACCGGGCAGCCGGTCTTCAACGCGAGCAGTCCGAGCGGGAGTTGGAAGCCCTGGTCCTCGCGGTCGGCGGTGGCCCCGGGGACGCCGGTGACGACGACCTTCACGCGGTCGGGTTCCAGGCCGTAGCAGGCGGCGGCCGTGTCGCGGTCGGAGTGCGGGTCCGTGGAGGCGAGGTACAGCTCGACACCGCCGTCGGGGCGGGGCACGGCGAGACCGGCCTCGGCGCCGATGGGGGCGGGGTCCTGGCGGCCGATGCGGTACAGGCCCTCTACGACGATGTCGCCGACCGCGTCCGGATCGCCGTGGCGCAGCGGGATGTGCCGGATCAGGTTGCCGTCGGGGTGCAGCGGTTCGGCCTCGAAGGCCTGCTCGGGGTCGGTCACCGGGTCGAGTACCTCGTACTCGACCATGATGGCCGCGGCGGCCATCCGCGCGGTGTCCGGGTGGTCGGCGGCGACGGCGGCAATGGGCTCCCCGTGGTGGCGCACCACGTCGGAGGCGAACACCGGACGGTCGGCCGTGCCCCGGCCGTACCGATCGCTGCCCGGCACGTCCTCGTGGGTGATGACGGCCCGTACGCCGGGCATGTCGCGCGCGTGGGACGTGTCGACGGACACGATGCGCGCGTGCGGGTGCGGTGAGCGCAGGACGGCCGCCCACAGGAGGCCCTCGGCCCACAGGTCGGCGGCGTACGGGAAGGTGCCCTCGGTCTTGGCGCGGGCGTCGGCGGCCGGGAGCGAGGCGCCCAGGCCGTGTCCCGGATGCTCCGGGGCGGGCGCGGCGTCCGTGGTCGCGGCGACGGTTTCGTTGCTCACGCCTGGCCTCCGTCCTGGCCGTACACCTGGTCCTGCGTGCGCGGTGACTCGAACGCCGAGTGGTGGACACCACCGGCTCCGGGGCCCGCCTGATGGGGAATACGCGGCTCGTCGCCGTCCGACTCAGGTTCGGCGGCAGCGGCGTGCGCCTCCCGCTCGGCGACGACTTCCTGTACGGCGTCCAGGACGCCCCGGTAGCCGGAGCAGCGGCACAGGTTGCCGCACAGGGCCTGGCGCGCCTCCAGTTCGGTGGGTGCCGGGTTGCCCTCCAGGAGGTCGTGCACGGTCATCGCCATGCCGGGCACGCAGAAACCGCACTGCACGGCCCCGCACTTGGCGAGGGCCCGCTGCACGTCGGAGGGCTGTCCCTCGACGGCCAGGCCCTCGACCGTACGGACCTCGCTGCCGGCCGCGGTGACGGCGGGCACCAGGCAGGAGGCGACGAGCCGTCCGTCGACCTGGACGTTGCAGGCCCCGCACTCGCCCTGCGAGCAGCCGTCCTTGGCACCCGCGAGCCCGAGCCGCTCGCGCAGCACGTACAGCAGCGACTCGCCGATCCAGGCATCGGTGACGGGCCGGTCGGCGCCGTTGACGCGCAACACGTAGGAGGCGAGCGGGTGTTCCTCGCCGGAGATCTTCGGGGCCGGTTCGGCGGCCTCGTCCGGGGCGTCGGTGTCGGCGGCCGTCACGGGTGCCTCAGCGGCCTCCGGGGCGGCTTCGGCACCCTCGTCCGCCTCGACCGCCGCGGACGGCTCAGCGGGCCCCTCAGCGGCCTCCGCGGGCCCTTCGGTGTCGTCGCCCGCTCCATCGCTCCCCTGCGCCGACTGCGCGTCGGTCGCGGCGAGTTCGGCGGAGCCGTCGTCGTGACGGCCTGCGTGCGCGTAGGTGTCGCCGTACGGGTACGGGTCGCCCTGGGGTTCCGCGTACGGCTGTTGGATCGTCTCGGGGGGCGGTCGGGTGGCCGCCTGCGCCGAGACCTCGCCGGTCGCGTGCGTGTCCGGCGGGAGTTCCACGCCCCGGCCGTCGGTGTGCTCGGCCACGTCCGCGCCGGACGTGGCCTGCTGTGCCCAGTTCTGGCCCGCGCCGTCCGTCGCCCAGGGCGCGGGGGCGCCGCCGGGCAGGGTGGCCGGCGGGGTGCCGCCCCACTGCTCGACCAGGGACGACGTGGTGAACTCGCCCGATTCGTCCGGCAGATCACCGCCGGCCACGGGGATCGACCACTCCCCGGTCACATCGCCGCCGGGAGCGGCGCCCGCGTCCTGGGCGTTGGTGTCCTGGAAGGTCCACTGGCCGGTGGACCCGGGGTGGTACGAGAACCGGTCGTCCCCGGCCGTCCCCTGCTGCCCCCCGGCGTTCGGGTCGGGCCACTGGACGCCCTCGGCGGGTCGCGCCCAGGAGCCGGTGGCCGACGGGTCGCCGTCGGCGTCCTGGGCAGGGGTGGCCTCTATGGGCGGCGGCACATAACCGTGGCCCGGGGCGGCCAGGAGGGCGTCGATGCCCCCTTCGGGGAGTTTCACGAAGGCCGTGGCACCGTCGTCGTAGTCCCCTTGGGGCAGCGGGTCCCAGCGTCCGCCTCCCTGGGGGGTGCCCTCTCCGTGCTGGTCGTCGGTCACGACAGCGCCCTCCCGAGTGCTCGTCGGGCCAGTGCGGCGACGGTGCGCCGCAGGTGCAGTACGGCGGGCGGCAGTTGTTCCACGGACCCGTCCTCGGCCGGGACCGGGTCGGGGATGCAGGCCGCGGCGACGTACTCCCCGAAGGCGCTCAGGGCCTCGGGGACGATCGTGCGGCTGTTGTCCCAGTCGATCAGCCGGGCCACCCACTGCTCGGCGTCCAGTGGTCTCAGTGGCATCGGCGCTATGGCGCCGACGGCGCACCTGACCCCGCGCCGGGCGGGGTCGAGGACGACCGCGACGGACGCGACCGAGCGTCCCGGGCCGGTCCGGCCGGTCGCCTTCAGGAAGACCTGGGGGGCGTGCAGCAGGGGCACGCGTACGAAGCCGATGAGTTCGCCGCCGCGCAGCATCTCCACGCCGGCCAGGAGGTGCGACACCGGGATCTCCCGGCGGGCGCCGTCCTGGCCCGCGATGATCAGCGTCGCCTCCAGGGCGGCCAGTACGGGCAGCGCGTCCCCGGTGGGCGCGGCCGAGGCGATGTTGCCGCCCAGGGTGCCCGCGTTGCGGATCTGCGGCGGCCCCGCGGCTCGGGCGGAGGCGGCGAGCGCCGGGATGAGGGCGGCGAAGTCGGGGCGGCCCATGCGGGCGTGCGTGAGCCCCGCGCCGAGCAGCGCGTGGCCGTCCTGGTACTGCCAGCCGCGGATCTCGCTGATCCGGCCGAGACCGACCAGCGCGCTGGGCCTGAGCTGCCCCGAGTTGACGGCCGCCATGAGGTCGGTGCCGCCGGCCACGGGGACGGCCGTGGGCAGGTCCGTGAGCGCCGCCACGGCCTCGTCCAGCGTTGTGGGCAGCGTGACGGACTGCCCCGCCTGCGGTGCGTGCGTGGTCAAACCGGCTGCCCCTTCCCGCTGCCCCACCTGGTCCCACCTGTTGCTGCCGTACGGTACGTGCTGACAGGGCGGACGTGGCAACTCTGGCACATCTTCGCAAGACCCGAACGCGGGGGTCCGCTAGGAGGCATTCGCCCGTCTCATCAGGGAGATGGTCCGTTTTCGTACGGCATCACCGGTACGCGCGAATTGCCACTCATCGGTGACCCTTGGGGTCTTTTTCCATTACGTGTTCTACGCGTCCTCCACAGTGCTTCACGTGTTCGGGGGCGGGCCGTCCTTGGGCCGCCCGAGCACTCCGGGGCGCCGCTGCCACGGCAGTGGTCCGGTGGGCGGGCGGTAGGCGACGCCCAGGGCGTCGAGTCGCGGGTAGTGGGCGGTCATCCGGCGCTCGAAGTCGGCGAAGTCCCGTTCCGCCGGGGCCGGAAGCGCGCTCCAGGCGACCTCGGCGAAGGCCGCGAGCCGGGGGAAGGTCTGGTAGTCCACGCGCGCGTGGTCCTCCATCACCTCGGTCCACACGTTGGCCTGAGTGCCCAGCACATGACGGGCCTCGACCTCGGTGAGCTGCGAGGGAACCGGCTCGAAGCGGTAGACGTCCTCCAGGGTGCGCACATGGGCGATCGGCACCGGCTCGTCCTCGCCGGGGGCCTGCCGCCAGTCCAAGTACACGTGCTGTTCAGGGCACATGACGACGTCGTGGCCCGCGCGGGCGGCGGTGATCCCGCCCTCGTAGCCGCGCCAGGACGACACCACGGCCCCGTCCGCGAGACCGCCCTCCAGGATCTCGTCCCAGCCGACGAGCCTTCTCCCGCGCGCGGAGAGCCACTTGTCGAAGTGTCCGATGAACCACGACTGCAACGCGTCCTCGTCCGCGAGCCCGAGTTCCGCGATGCGTGCCTGTGCGGCGGCCGACTGCTTCCACTGGTCCTTGGGGCATTCGTCGCCGCCGACGTGAATGAACTCCGAGGGGAACAGCTCCAGGAGTTCCTCGAAGACCCCCTCGTAGAAGCGCAGGGTGTTGTCAGTGGGGGCCAGTACGTTGGGGTTGATTCCCCAGGTGTCCCAGACGGAGAGGCGGGTCGTGTCGATGACGTCGGTGTTGCCCAGTTCCGGATACGCGGCGATGGCGGCCTGCGAGTGTCCCGGTACGTCGATTTCGGGGACGACGGTGATATGCCGCTCGGCGGCGTAGGCGACGATCTCGCGGATGTCGTCCCGCGTGTAGAAGCCGCCGTGGGGCTTGTCGTCCCATAGGGGTGAGGCACGGTGGCCGAATTTCGTGCGGGCCCGCCAGGAGCCGATCTCGGTCAGCTTCGGGTAGCGCTCGATCTCTACGCGCCAGCCCTGGTCGTCCGTCAAGTGGAAGTGGAAGACGTTGAGTTTGTGCGCCGCCATGAGGTCCAGGTAGCGCAGGACGCCGTCCTTGGGCATGAAGTGCCGGGCGACATCCAGCATGAGGCCGCGCCAGGGGAAACGGGGCGCGTCGTCGATGGTCTGGTGCGGCACACCGTAGGTGGCGTCCGGGTGGACGGGGGCGCGGCGGAAGGCGGCGGGGCCCACGAGTTGACGTAGCGTCTGCGCGCCCCAGAACACGCCGGCCGGGCTGCCGCCCGTGATCACGACACCCCATGTGGTGACCACTTGCAGGCTGTACGCCTCCGGGGCCAGGGTTCCGTCCAGGCGCAGCGCGACCGTGTTGCGGGCGCCCTCCTCACCCGGCGGCAGCGGCAGCCCGAGGGCCCCGCCGAGCGTGGACCGGAGCCAGCGCTGTGTGCCCTCGGTGCCGGGCTCACCCCACAGGGCCGTGTCCGCCGCGAAGAGGAAACCGCAGCGGGTGGGGCCCTCGACCGCGATCGGCGCCGGAATCAGTTCCGTCTCTGAAGTCACGTCAGTCCTTTACCGCTCCGCCCAGCCCCGAGACCAGACGTCGCTGTACGAGTACGAAGAACACCAGCACCGGAATCGTCATCACCGTGGAGGCCGCCATGACGCCGCCCCAGTCCGGGTCGTCGGGTTTGTAGAAGACGAGGAGGGCCATCGGCAGGGTCGACTGGGACGTGTCGCTGATGATGAAGGACTTGGCGAAGAGGAAGTCGTTCCAGGCCGAGATGAAGGAGAACACGCTCGTGGCGACCAGACCCGGGAAGACGAGCGGGAAAAGGATCTGCCACAGGAATCGCGTCCGGCTCGCCCCGTCGATGTACGCGGCCTCCTCCAGCGCGTCCGGTACGGCTTTCACGAACCCCCGCAGCATCCAGATCGCGAACGGCAGCGAGAACGCGATCTGGGGCAGGATCAACGACCCCAGGGTGTTCAGCAGACCGAGGCCCCGCATGGTGAAGAAGAGGGGGATCGTCAGCGCTTCCACGGGCACCATCTGGGCCACCAGGAACATGATCAGGAGGGTGGTCCGGAAGCGGAACCGGAATCGCGTCACGGCCGTCGCGGCGAGAAAGGCGACCAGTGCCGAGACGAGAACCACCGTGCCCGCCACGACAAGGCTGTTGAGGAAGTAACGGCCGAATTCCTGCTGCCCGAACACCCGCCGGAACGAGTCCAGGGAAGGCGCGAGCGTCCATGGCCGCGGCTCGCTCGACTCGATCTCGCCGGCCGGTTTGAAGGCGCTGAGCACCATCCAGTAGAGCGGGAAGGCGACGACGACCGCGATCAGCAGCGCCGAGGCCTCGGCCGCGAGCCGCCAGGGCCGTCGTACAGAACGGCGGAGCAGACTCACAACTCCTCCCCCTGCCTGCGCAGCAGGCGCAGATAGACCAGCGTGACGGCGAGCAGCATCAGGAGCATGACGACGCCGATCGCGGAGCCGAGGCTGTACTTCGAGGACGCGAACGCCTGTTGGTAGGCGTACACGTTCAGGACGAGGTTCTGGCCCGCGATGCCGCCGCCGCCCGTCATGACGTAGATCTGGGTGAAGACCTTGAAGTCCCAGATGACGGACTGGATGGTGACGACGGTCAGGATCGGCCGGAGCATCGGCGCCAGGACGGAGCGCCAGATGCGCCACTGGGAGGCGCCGTCCAGGGCTGCGGCCTCCAGGACCTCGGAGGGTACGGCGCGGATGCCGGCGTAGACCGTCACCATCACGAACGGGAAGGAGCACCACACCACTTCGAGCAGGACGAGGAGGAACGCGCTGAGGCGTCCGTACGTCCAGGAGTGGTCGCCGAGGCCCAGGATCCGGTTCACCGGGCCGAAGTCCGGGTCGAACAGGAGCAGCCAGACCGTCGAGCCGGTCACCGCCGGTGTCGCCCATGCCCCCAACGCGGCCAGCATCAGGGCGAGTCGGGGCACGGCACGGACGCGGGTGAGCAGCACGGCGAGCGCGCAGCCGACGGCGAGCGTCGCGACCACGCAGGCCGCCGCGAACAGCACGGTCGACAGGAGCACCTGCCAGAACTGGCTGTCGGAGAACAGCTCCGTGTAGTTGCCGAAGCCCTCGAAGGTGGTCGGCTCGCCGCCGCTGACCTGGGCCTGGGTGTACTGGAAGAAAGAGATCAGGCCGAGTTGGTAGATCGGGTAGACGAGCAGACCGCCGAGGACGACGAGGGCGGGGGCGAGATAGAGCCAGGGGGTCCAGGCCGTTCGTGTGCGCACCAGCTCAACCCGCGGAGCTGAACGCGTCGTTCATCTTCCGCGCCGCGTCCTTCGAAGCCGCCGCCACGCTCTTCTTGCCGCTGATGACCTCCTGGAGCATCGTCGGCAGCACCAGCGAGGAGTCGATCTCCGACCAACCGGGCGACGCGGGAACGAACTTGGTGCCGGCGGCCAGCGTCTGCACGAAGGGCTTCTCGAACGGCACCTTCGCCGCGGCGGCGTCGCGGACGTCGGTGAACGTCGGCAGGAAGCCCATCGCGTCGAACATCGAGGCCTGTGTGGTCTTCGAGGTGAGCTGTTCCATCAGGTCCACGGCGAGCGTGCGGTGCGAAGTGCTCTTCAGGACACCGATGTTGTTGCCGCCGGCGAACGCGGGGGCGACCGAACCGGAGGCGACACCCGGCAGCGGTACGACCGCGTACTTTCCCTTCACCTTGCCGGCCTCGACCGCGCTGTGGCTGAAGTCGCCGCCGATCGCCATACCCGCCTTGCCCGCGGCGAACGCGGTGATCGTGTCGTTGCCGCCCATCACCGCGCACTTGGCGGCGGGACAGTTGTCGCCGGTGAACAGCGAGGTGTAGGCCTTGATGCCCTTCTGGGCGGCGGCACTGTCGATCCCGGAGGTGTACGAACCGCCCTTGGCGGTGGCGAGTTCGCCGCCGTTGGCCCAGACGAAGGGCATCGCGCCGTAGGTGTAGGCGCCGCCCACGACGAGGCCGTAGAGGTCGGACCTCGCCTTGTGGATCTTGCGGGCGGTGGCCGCCAACTCGGCCATGCTCTTGGGAGGTTGGAGGCCGAGACTCTTGAAGACGTCGGTGCGGTAGTAGAGGGCGCGGACGCCGACGTAGAACGGGGAGCCGTAGACCTTGCCGTCGACGGTGACCGACTGCTTCGCGGTGGGGTCGGTGTCCTTGGCCTCGCTCCAGGCGCCGAACTCCTTGGTGACGTCGAGGAGTCCGCCGTCGTGGACGTAGCCGGCCGTGTCGGTGTTGCCGTACTCCATGACATCGGGCGCGGACTTGGGGTCGTTGAAGGCGGCCTTGACGCGCTGGGCGCGGGTGTCGATCGGGATGTACTCCACGTCCACCTTGGTGCCCTTGTGGGCCTTCTCGAAGGCGGTGACCACGGAGTCGACGACCTTCGCCTTCGGGTCGTTGCCGACCTCCTGGAAGAGCCACACCCGCAGGGTGCCGCTCTGGTCGTCCTTGTCGGAGGACGAGTTGTCGGAGGTCTGGGGGGCGCAGCCGGCGACGACAGCGGCGGCCGCCAGGAGTACGGCGAATCTGGGGGCGAGCTTCATGGAGCGTTCCTCCGAGAATCCGGGACGTGCGTTGCAACATATGCAATGGGCGTTTCGCTCTGCACAACACCACGGAGATTAAGGAGTAGATGAACGCGCCCACAAGAGGTCTCAACCACTTCGTGACACGCAAAAGGCCCTCGGGGCGCGCCGAAGCGCGCCCCGAGGGCCTCACACAGTCAGACGGACCGACCGGCTACTTGTCGCCGCCCTTGCCCTTGTCGCCGTCCCCGCCGGCGCCCATGGACTCGTAGATCTCCTTGCACATGGGACACACCGGGTACTTCTTCGGGTCGCGGCCCGGCACCCAGACCTTCCCGCACAACGCCACCACAGGAGTGCCGTCGAGGGCGCTCGCCATGATCTTGTCCTTCTGGACGTAATGGGCGAAGCGCTCATGGTCCCCGTCGCCGTGCGACACCTGGGGCGTCGGCTCTACGAGGGTCCCCGTACCAGTCCCGCGCTCGGGCTCAAGAGTGCTCATACGGCCAAGGGTACTGAAGCCCACCGCCATCAGTTCAGCGAAGGGTCGTCCGGATAGGTCGCCACCATCGCCAGCTCGCTGCGCTGGCGGCGCAGCACCTCGCGCCAGAGTCTCTCCGGGGACGGCGAGGAGACGTCACCGGGCTCCGACTCGACGACGTACCAGGCACCCTCGCCCAGTTCGGCCTCCAGTTGTCCGGGGCCCCAACCCGCGTAGCCGGCGAAGATCCGCAGCGAGCCGAGCGCCGAGGCCAGCAGCTCCGGCGGGGCCTCCAGGTCGACGAGTCCGATCGCGCCGTGCACGCGCCGCCAGCCGAGCGGGGCGCGCTCGCCGGCCGCGCCGCCCGGGATGACGGCGACACCGAGGGCCGAGTCCAGCGAGACCGGGCCGCCCTGGAAGACGACTCCCGGTTCGCCGGTGAGATCCGCCCAGCCCTCCAGGATGTCGCCGACGTCCACGGGAGTCGGTCTGTTGAGGACGACACCGAGGGAGCCCTCCTCGTCGTGGTCGAGAAGGAGCACCACCGCGCGGTCGAAGTTCGGGTCCGCCAGGGCGGGTGTTGCCACGAGCAACCGCCCTGTGAGCGAGGACACCTCGGTCATGCCTGACATGATCCCGCATCTTCCCGTGGAAGGGGGAGGCAATGCGGGTTCGGGAGTGAATGCAGCTCAGGGCGGAAGGGGGCGTTGAGGGCGCACGTCACGCCCCGTGACCCCATGTGCCCGATTGGGAACGGTTCGTGTTGTGACACAGCTATGACGTAGCTGGGTGGTCCTTGGGCTTTCTGAAGGGGGGTGGACGGCCATTACGCTTACGTCTTCGGCCCCTGCCCAACTCCACGGAACGCGAGATTCATGACCGTCAACGGCTCAGACGACGTACTGCTTGTCCACGGCGGAACCCCGCTGGAGGGCGAGATCCGTGTCCGCGGTGCGAAGAACCTCGTACCCAAGGCCATGGTCGCCGCCCTGCTGGGCAGCGAGCCAAGTCGACTGCGCAACGTACCGGACATCCGTGACGTTCGGGTCGTACGCGGACTGCTGCAACTGCACGGGGTGACGGTCCGTCCGGGTGAGGAGCCGGGCGAGCTGGTCATGGACCCGTCGCACGTCGAGAGCGCCAACGTCGCCGACATCGATGCCCACGCGGGCTCGTCGCGCATCCCGATCCTGTTCTGCGGTCCGCTGCTGCACCGGCTCGGGCACGCGTTCATTCCCGGGCTCGGCGGCTGTGACATCGGCGGCCGGCCGATCGACTTCCACTTCGAGGTGCTGCGGCAGTTCGGCGCGAAGATCGAGAAGCGGGCGGACGGGCAGTACCTGGAGGCTCCGCAGCGGCTGCGCGGCACGAAGATCAAGCTGCCGTACCCGTCCGTCGGCGCGACCGAGCAGGTGCTGCTGACCGCGGTGTTGGCGGAGGGCGTCACCGAACTCGCCAACGCGGCCGTGGAACCGGAGATCGAGGACCTCATCTGCGTACTGCAGAAGATGGGCGCGATCATCGCCATGGACACCGACCGGACGATCCGCATCACCGGTGTGGACTCGCTCAGCGGCTACACCCACGCGGCCCTCCCGGACCGCCTGGAGGCCGCGTCCTGGGCGTCGGCGGCGCTGGCGACGGAGGGCAACATCTACGTCCGGGGCGCGCAGCAGCGCTCGATGATGACGTTCCTCAACACCTACCGGAAGGTGGGCGGTGCCTTCGCGATCGACGACGAGGGCATCCGCTTCTGGCACCCCGGCGGCCAGTTGAAGTCCATCGCGCTCGAAACGGACGTCCACCCGGGCTTCCAGACGGACTGGCAGCAGCCGCTGGTCGTCGCCCTGACGCAGGCGACCGGCCTCTCCATCGTCCACGAGACGGTCTACGAGTCCCGGCTCGGCTTCACCTCCGCGCTCAACCAGATGGGCGCGCACATCCAGCTCTACCGCGAGTGCCTCGGCGGTTCGCACTGCCGCTTCGGCCAGCGCAACTTCCTCCACTCGGCGGTCGTCTCGGGCCCGACCCGCCTCCAGGGCGCCGACCTGGTCATCCCCGACCTCCGCGGCGGCTTCTCGTACCTCATCGCGGCCCTGGCGGCCCAGGGCACGTCCCGCGTCCACGGCATCGACCTCATCAACCGCGGCTACGAGAACTTCATGGAGAAGCTCGTCGAGCTGGGCGCGAAGGTCGAACTCCCGGGCAAGGCGCTCGGTTAGACACGCGTACGACGATGGGGCGGCCACCCTGACCGGGTGGTCGCCCCATTCGCGTTACTGAGCCTCGTACGCAATCCCGTCGCGTACGCGAAGGCTTACTTGCCCTTGGCGGCTTCCTTGAGCTTCGAGCCCGCGGACACCTTGACGCTGTAGCCGGCGGGGATGTTGATCGGGTCGCCGGTCTGCGGGTTGCGCGCGGTGCGAGCGGCACGGTGGGTGCGCTCGAAGGTCAGGAAGCCGGGGATGGTGACCTTCTCGTCGCCCTTGGCGACGATCTCGCCGACGGTCTCGGCGAACGCGGCCAGAACGGCGTCGGCGTCCTTGCGGGTCACCTCGGCACGGTCGGCCAGCGCGGCCACCAGCTCACTGCGGTTCATGTTGTTACTCCCGTGTTCTTCTTGCCGTTTGAGGCGTGCCACGCGGCGGAGCCGCATATCGGGCACGGTGAAGCCGATGCTGCCAGGGTCCTGGGTGAGTCCCCGGACCCGGGTCCGTCGTCCAGACCCTCGCGCCCGAAGACGCATCCTGCCCCTACCTGCGGCGGGAAAGCCAATCCGGCACCCGTAGGAGTCGCGAGAACACCCTTGGGAGTCACACGAAGAGCGCCACACCCTCGGTGTGGTGACGCTCCGTCGGCTCCCGGCAGCGAGGACCGGGCCTGGACAGCCCGAAGCCTGGCCGCCACGATAAACGGCCGCCGAAGGCCCCGGGTTCCGCGACGCGCCGATGTACAGGCGGCCGTGGCGATCCTCACAGCCGCCGCACACCTTCCGATCGACGGCCTGACGACGGCCTACGACGCGGTGGGCGCCGTGACTCCCGCCGCCTTCGCCGCGTCGCGCACCGCGCCCGCGACCGCACCGGCGACCTTGTCGTTGAAGACGCTTGGGATGATGTAGTTCGCGTTCAGCTCGTCCTCGGTCACCACATTCGCGAGTGCGGTCGCCGCGGCCAGCATCATCTCGGTGTTGACGGTGCGGGACTGCGCGTCCAGCAGACCGCGGAAGACACCTGGGAAGACCAGCACGTTGTTGATCTGGTTCGGGAAGTCCGAGCGGCCGGTGGCCACAACAGCCGCCGTCTGACGGGCGATCGCCGGGTCGACCTCGGGGTCGGGGTTCGCGAGCGCGAACACGATCGCGCCCTCGGCCATCGCGGCCACGTCGTCGCCGTCGAGGACGTTCGGGGCGGAGACGCCGATGAAGACGTCGGCGCCGCGCACGGCCTCCTTCAGCGTGCCCGTCAGCCCCTCGGGGTTGGTGTTGTCGGCGATCCAGCGCAGCGGCGAGTCGGACTTGGCGTCCACCAGATCCTCGCGGTCGGCGTGCACGACACCGTGGATGTCGGCGACGACCGCGTTCTTGACGCCGGCGGCGAGCAGCAGCTTGAGGATGGCCGTACCGGCCGCGCCCGCGCCGGACATGACGACCCGGATGTCACCGATGTCCTTGCCGGCCACCCGCAGCGCGTTCGTCAACGCGGCCAGCACCACGATCGCGGTGCCGTGCTGGTCGTCGTGGAAGACGGGGATGTCGAGGGCCTCGCGCAGCCGGGCCTCGATCTCGAAGCAGCGGGGCGCGGAGATGTCCTCCAGGTTGATGCCCGCGAAGCCGGGGGCGATGGCCTTCACGATCTCGACGATCGCGTCGGTGTCCTGGGTGTCCAGGCACAGCGGCCAGGCGTCGATGCCGGCGAACCGCTTGAACAGGGCCGCCTTGCCCTCCATGACCGGCAGCGCGGCCTTGGGGCCGATGTTGCCGAGGCCGAGCACGGCCGAGCCGTCGGTGACGACCGCGACGGAGTTGCGCTTGATGGTGAGGCGGCGCGCGTCCTCGGGGTTCTCCGCGATCGCCATGCACACCCGGGCGACACCCGGGGTGTAGATCATGGAGAGGTCGTCACGGTTGCGGATCGGGTGCTTGGACTGCATCTCGATCTTGCCGCCGAGGTGCATGAGGAACGTACGGTCGGAGACCTTGCCGAGGGTGACGCCCTCGATGCCGCGCAGCTGCTGGACGATCTCGTCGGCGTGGGCGGTGGAGGACGCCGCGATGGTGACGTCGATCCGGAGCTTCTCGTGGCCGGAGGCGGTCACGTCGAGGCCGGTCACCGAGCCTCCGTGGGACTCCACGGCCGTGGTGATCTGGGACACCGCCGTTCCGCTGGCGGGCACCTCCAGACGGACCGTGATCGAGTAGGAGACGCTGGGCGCCGTAGCCATGGCCGACTTCCTCTGCTTTCACCGTTGAGCTGAGTACGCGCTCCGATGTTCGCACCTACTGTCGGGTAGACGTTAGCCGCCCCTGATTGCGAACGTTTTGTTCGCGAAAAAAAGAGGTCCCCGTCACTTTTCCCGTGACGGGGACCTCTTCCTCGGTCAGTGACACCGACCCGCCATGCTCGCCTCGCGGCAAGTGGTCGCTCGTAGCGACGAAGGTTGGGCCCGGGGGCTTGGATCGGGCCGGTGTCACATCCAGGCTAACAAACGGATCCCGTAAGACCATTCCCATCCCGCAGGTTCACAGCATCAGTCCCGCAGAAGGTCCGGCACCCCGTTCGCGTCCGGCTCGTCGCGCTCGGCGGAGACGACCGTGAGCTGCTGGGTCGCGCGGGTGAGGGCGACGTAGAGCACCCGCAGTCCGGCGGGCGACTCGTCGGCGATCTCGGCCGGGGAGACGACGATCGTCGCGTCGTACTCCAGGCCCTTGGCCTCCAGGCTGCCGAGGGCGACGACCCGTTCGCCGAGGCCGGTGAGCCAACGGCGGGCCTCCTCACGGCGGTTCATGGCGACGACCACGCCGACGGTGCCGTCGACCTGGTCGAGCAGCCGGGCCGCCTCCGCGCGGACCGACTCCGACAGCGAGTTCCGTACGACAGCGAAGTGAGGTTTCACTCCGGTCGAGCGGACCGCCGACGGGGACTCGGAGCCGGGCATCGCCAGGGCCAGGACCTTCGCCGCCAGCTCCGCGATCTCGGCCGGGTTGCGGTAGTTGACCGTGAGGGTGAAGCGGCGGCGGGGGCGGGAGCCGAGGGCCTCGTCGCGGGCCTCGGCGGCCTCGTCGGGGTCGGACCAGGAGGACTGGGCCGGATCTCCTACGACCGTCCAGGTGGCGTGCCGGCCGCGGCGGCCGACCATGCGCCACTGCATGGGGGTGAGGTCCTGGGCCTCGTCCACGATGACGTGCGCGTACTCGGTGCGCTCCTGGGCGAGCCGCTCGGCGCGTTCGCGCTGCGTCTCCTCGCGTACGGGCATCAGCTCGTCGAGGCCGGTGAGGTGGTCCAGCGGGTCCAGGTCGCGCCGCTTGCGGGGGCGGGCCGGGGTGCCGAGGATCGCCTGGAGTTCGTCGAGGATCGCCACGTCGTGGACCGAGAGACCGTCCCGCTTCAGGGCGCGGGCGACCCGGCGGACCTCGCCGGGGTTGAGGATGCGCCGGGCCCAGCGGCCGAGCTTCCGCTCGTCGGACATCGCCTCCAGGACGGCGCGCGGGGTGAGTTCGGGCCACCAGGCGTCGAGGAACGCGATGAAGTCGTCCTCGCTCGCGATGTCCTCGTCGAAGGACGAGCGCAGTTCGGCGGCGAGTTCGGGGTCGGTGTGCCGGCTGCCCGCGCCGGAGCGCTCCCACAGGGCGTCCAGGAGGAGCTTGCGGGCTCGCGGACGCAGCAGGTTGACGGGGGCGGTGCCGCTGAGCGCGTTCTGCCGGACGCGCTCCAGCTCGGCGGCCTCCAGTTCGAGCCGGCGGCCGAATGCGACGACCCGCAGCCGGGTCGGCGAATCGTTCAGCTCCAGGGCTCCGCGCGCGGCCTTCCGCAACACCCGGAGCATGCGGTACGAGCCCTTGGCGCGGGCCACGGCCGGGGAGTCGTACAGGGTGGCCTCGACGCCGTCGACGAGCGAGCCGATGGCCCGGATGGCGACCTGGCCCTCCTCGCCGAGGGACGGCAGGACGCCCTCGGTGTACGCCACCAGCAGCGGGGTGGGCGAGACGATGAGGATGCCGCCCGCGTACCGGCGCCGGTCCTGGTAGAGGAGGTAGGCGGCGCGGTGCAGGGCGACGGCCGTCTTCCCTGTCCCCGGGCCGCCCTCGACGTAGGTCACCGAGGCGGCGGGGGCGCGGATCACCAGGTCCTGCTCGGCCTGGATGGACGCCACGATGTCGCGCATGGTGTGGCTGCGGGCCTGGCCGAGCGCGGCCATCAGAGCGCCGTCGCCGATGACGGCCAGTCGGTCGCCGTCGAGCTGGGCAGTCAGCTCGGGACGCATCAGGTCGTCCTCGACACCGAGGACCCGGCGGCCCTTGGAGCGGATGACCCGGCGCCGTACGACCCGGCCGGGGTCGACCGGGGTCGAGCGGTAGAAGGGGGCCGCCGCGGGCGCCCTCCAGTCGATGACCAGCGGCGCGTACTCGGAGTCGAGGACTCCGATGCGGCCGATGTGCAGGGTCTCGGCGATGTCGGCGGTGCGGTCCTCCCGCACGGCGCCTTCGGCCGGTTCCACGGCGGTGTAGGCGCCGTCGGGCCCCTTCTTGCCGTCCTTGCCGAGCAGGAGGTCGATCCTGCCGAAGAGGAAGTCCTCGAACTCGTTGTTGAGCCGGTTGAGGTGGACACCGGCGCGGAACACCTGCGCGTCCCGTTCGGCGAGCGCGCCGGGGGTGCCGACCTGGCCGCGCTTGGCCGCGTCGTTCATGAGGAACTCGGCCTCGTGGATCTTCTCCTCAAGCCGCCGGTACACCCGGTCCAGGTGTGCCTGTTCGACGCTGATCTCCCGGTCCCGTAGCGAATCCTGGGCGGATTTGTCGGTCACCGTGTCGAGCGCGGTTTCCTGTTGAGCCTGTGCGGCCACCGGGCCCCCTTCTGACGTGCTGGGCAGCCGTCAACCGTACGCGAAAGAAAGCCTCTGTAGCGAGGGGCCTGCCCGGTGGATCATGACAAAGACGTGGGGTCCGGTACGCGACCTGCCGCGTACCGGACCCCACGGAGCCAATGTCGACCAGTTGCTACGCGTCCACTTCCACGAGCCGTTTGCCGTCGAAGGTCATGACTTCGAAGTGGTCGATCTCGTTGGGCGTCAGCGCCGCTCCGCCCTGGGCGTAGAGCGGGGCCTTGGCCTCGGCCTTCGTGGCGTTGGCGATGCCGTAACCCCAGGCCGGGACCGACCAGGAGCTCATCGTCTCGCGCTCGCCGTTCTTGCCGACCGCGATCAGGGAGCACTTCAGGGGGCCCTTGACGTTCTTGAGCTCCACGACCCCGAGGGTGCCCCAGTCCTTCTTGGACATCGCCACGGTCGCGGTGACCTTGGTGCTCTTGTCCGTCGCCGAGACCTTGTCGGACAAAGTGTCGAAGGTGGTCTTGGCGGTGGCCACGGCCGGCGTGTCACCCGAGCTGTTGCCACCGTTGGCCGCGATGACGGCCAGCGGTCCCGCGATGATCAGTGCGGCAGCGGCGGCGATCATGTAGAAGCTGCGCCGGCGCTTCTGGGCCCGGCGGTCGCCGACATCGTCGACCAGCCGCTCCACCAGTCGTGGACTGGGCTTCGCGGACAGGGACTCGCCGATCGCGGGGGTGCCGGAGCCCGGCAGGTCCGCGAGCGCCGCCAGCATCGGTTCCATCCCGGCCAGCTCGTCGAGCTGCTGGGCGCACCATTCACAGGTGGCGAGATGGGCCTCGAAAGCGGTTGCTTCGGCGTCGTCGAGAATCCCGAGGGCGTAGGCGCCGACGGTCTCGTGTTCGTTCGAGCCCTGAGATCCCTGCATGGAACCAGGACTACCCGTTCCGTATCCCCCGTAAATGCTCATGCCGTCACCCCCCGCTCCTCCAGAGCAAGCTTCATCGATCGAAGGGCGTAGAACACCCTTGAGCGCACCGTGCCACTGGGGATGCCAAGCGTCTCGGCCGCCTCATTGACGGTACGCCCCTTGAAGTACGTCTCGACGAGCACCTCCCGGTGGGCCGGGGTCAGGTCGTCCAGCGCGTCCGACAGTGTCATCAGCCACAACGCCTTGTCGATCTCGTCCTCCGCGGGGATGACCTCCAGCGGCGACGGGTCCACCTCCTGCGGCCGGGCCTGCCGGCTGCGGTGACCGTCGATGACGATGCGCCGTGCGACCGTCACCAGCCAGGGTCGTACCGATCCGGTCGCCCGGTTGAGCTGGCCGGCGTTCTTCCAGGCCCGGATGAGCGTCTCCTGCACCACGTCCTCGGCACGTTGCCGGTCGCCGGCGACGAGCCGCAGCACATAGGCGAGCAAGGGTCCGGCGTGCTCTCGGTACAGGGCACGCATCAGCTCCTCATCAGGTTCCGAGGACTGGGACATGCGATGTCGGGCCCTCGGTGCGTGTTCATTGGCCACGACGGAATCCTTGCGCACGCCCACCTCCGGTGTCCGGGGGTTCCCCCAGTCAGTCGCTCATCGAGAGGTACGCGGGCGGGGTGCCGGATGTTCAACGTGAGGCGACAGTTTTCTCCTTAGTGACGTGACGAGCGGGACATGGGTGCACATTCCCACCGTACGATCTTTACATTTCCACCACAGCATCAAGATCACGCGGGCTGCCCGGGCGGCCGTGGAGTGAAACGCACTGTTGTCGAAATCACTTCGACAATTGACGACCCCTCACCCCACAGATGCCGCATAAGGGATTCTCAGGCTCGGGCGAGGGCCGCGCGCCGACGGTGCCGGGCCACTCTCTCGCGGTTCCCGCAGACCTCACTGGAGCACCAGCGCCTCCTGCGCCCTCGTGAGGTGTCCAGGTACACGATCGGGCAGTTGTCCCCCGCGCACTCGCGCAGCGAGGCCCGCGCGACCGGATCGGTGAGCAGCTCCACGGCGTCCCGCGCGATCACCGCGAGCAGCGCCTCGCACCCCGGCGGACCGTCCAACCGCCGTACCAGCGCGCCGTCTTCGGCCCGTACGGCACGGGGAGCCGGGGGCGCCGGGCGGGCCAGATCGTTGACGCGGGCGAGCGCGAGATCGTGGGCCCGGAGATCGTTGGACGACTTGCTTCGGACCAACTGGCTTATCTGCCCCCGCAGTTCACGGAAGCCGACCAGCCAGGCGGCATCGACGTGCGTGAGCGGGGTGGCCGCCGGGACGAGGCCGGAGCGGACGATCCACGCACACAAGGGCTCCGGCGCGTCGAGCCGTTCCTCGGGATGCGTGGTCGCGAGGAGATCCAGGCAGATCCGCCCGGCGTCGAAGCGCAGCTCGTACGGGGCCATGGTCGTACCCAGTGCCATGTTCCTGTCACCGCCTAGGGGTTACCCCGGTCGTCAGGGGTCGGTGCGTTGCCGAGTGGAGGGGGCGTGGGATCCGTTCCCTCTACAGTGCCTGCCCGCTCACGCGGCCGGAACCCCTCGTGCCGGGTGCGCGGACCTCACCGCCGCCCCCCTCCGTTCGTGAGAGCAACGTTCCCTTGCAGTCACTCACAGCCACAGCGTGGAAACGCGCCCTCCCTACCTTCGGGACTCATCACCGCTCGTTTGCCCATAACGGCACCCCCGAGCCCCGGACCACCGTGGAGGCGTCATGACAGCCCCGGCCCCTAGCAAGTGGATCGAGCACTGGGATCCGGAGGACGAGACCTTCTGGCGGGAGACCGGCGAGAAGGTCGCCAAGCGCAACCTCCTCTTCTCCGTCCTCTCCGAACACATCGGCTTCTCGATCTGGACCCTGTGGTCCGTGCTGGTGCTCTTCATGGGCCCGGAGTACGGGCTGACCCCGGCCGACAAGTTCCTGCTGACGTCGATGGTCACGCTCGTCGGCGCGGTCGTCCGGGTGCCGTACACCTTCGCGGTCGCGATCTTCGGCGGACGCAACTGGACGATCATCTCCGCGAGCCTGCTCCTCATCCCCACCGTCGCCGCCTTCGCCGTGATGAAGCCGGGGACGTCCTTCGACACCTTCCTGTGGATCGGCCTGCTGGCCGGTATCGGCGGCGGCAACTTCGCCTCCTCCATGACCAACATCAACGCCTTCTTCCCGCTGCGGAAGAAGGGCTGGGCCCTCGGGCTGAACGCGGGCGGCGGCAACATCGGCGTCGCCGCGATCCAGCTCGTGGCCCTCGCGGTCATCGGCGCGAGCGGCGGTCCGCGCGTGCTGCTCGGGATCTACATCCCGCTGATCGTCGTCGCGGCCACCCTCGCCGCGCTGTTCATGGACAACATCGCGAACGTCAAGAACGACACAGGTGCCGCCAAGGACGCCGCGAAGGACGCCCACACCTGGATCATGTCGGTCCTCTACGTCGGCACGTTCGGCTCGTTCATCGGCTACAGCTTCGCCTTCGGGCAGGTGCTCACCAACCAGTTCGGACGTACGCCGCTGCAGGCCACGTATCTCACCTTCATCGGCCCGCTGCTCGGCTCGCTGATCCGCCCCGTGGGCGGCTGGCTCGCCGACAAGTACGGCGGCGCGAAGATCACCCTCTTCAACTACGTCGCCATGGCCGCCGCGACCGCCGTGTTGGTCCTCGCCAGCATGCAGAAGTCGCTGCCGCTGTTCGTCGTCGCGTTCGTCGTCCTGTTCGCGCTCACCGGGATCGGCAACGGCTCCACGTTCAAGATGATCCCCGGCATCTTCCACACCAAGGCCCTCGCCAAGGGGCTGGAGGGCGACGAGGCGGTCAAGCACGGGCGCCGGCTCTCCGGTGCCTCCATGGGCCTCATCGGCGCGGTCGGCGCCCTCGGCGGCGTCGGCATCAACCTCGCCTTCCGGCAGTCCTTCCTCTCCTACGGCTCCGGCACCGGCGCGTTCGTCGCCTTCCTCGCCTACTACGCCCTCTGCTTCGGGGTCACCTGGGCCGTATACCTTCGCCGCCCGACCGCCCAGGCGCAGGCCAAAGCCTCCGCATCCGAGGCGAAGCCGCAGCTCAGCTATGCCGAGGTGTGACGTAACACCGTCGACATAAAGTCGAACCGAGCCTGTCACGCACCGTTGACAGGCTCGTTCGGCATGTAGGGACCACATGTAGGGGCCGCACCACTGCATGTACGACGACGTTCGGGACGAGAGCCATGTACGAGCAACAGCAGACACCGGACAGCGGGCAGCACGGGCCGCTCTCCGGCTTCACCGTGGGTGTCACCGCCGCGCGTCGCGCCGACGAGCTGGGGGCACTGCTCCAGCGGCGCGGCGCGGCGGTCGTGCACGCGCCCGCGCTGCGCATCGTGCCCCTCGCCGACGACAGTGAACTGCTCGCCGCCACCAAGGAGTTGATCGACCAGGCGCCCGACGTCGTGGTGGCCACCACCGCGATCGGCTTCCGGGGCTGGGTCGAGGCCGCCGACGGGTGGGGGCTCGGGGAGGCACTCCTCGACCGGCTGCGCGGGGTCGAAATCCTCGCCCGCGGACCCAAGGTGAAAGGGGCGGTACGGGCCGCGGGGCTCACCGAGGAGTGGTCGCCGTCGTCCGAGTCCATGGCCGAGGTGCTCGACCGGCTCCTGGAAGAGGGCGTCGAGGGCCGCCGGGTCGCCATCCAACTGCACGGCGAACCGCTGCCCGGGTTCGTGGAGTCGCTGCGGGCGGGCGGAGCGGAGGTCGTCGGGGTCCCCGTCTACCGGTGGATGCCGCCGGAGGACATCGCCCCGCTGGACCGGCTCCTGGACGCCGCCGTCTCGCGCGGCCTGGACGCGCTGACCTTCACCAGCGCGCCGGCCGCCGCCTCGCTGCTCTCCCGCGCCGAGACCCGCGGCCTGCTCCCCGAACTCCTCGCCGCCCTGGAGCACGACATCCTCCCGGCCTGCGTCGGCCCGGTCACCGCGCTCCCGCTCCAGAACCACGGCATCACCACGGTCCAGCCCGAGCGCTTCCGCCTCGGCCCGCTGGTCCAGCTCCTCTGCCAGGAACTCCCCGCCCGCGCCCGCACCCTGCCCATCGCCGGCCACCGGGTGGAGATCCGCGGCCACGCGGTCCTCGTCGACGGCACGCTACGTCCCGTCCCGCCGGCCGGCATGTCCCTGCTCCGCGCCCTGTCCCGCCGCCCCGGCTGGGTCGTCGCCCGCGCGGAACTCCTGCGCGCGCTTCCCGGCGCCGGCCGCGACGAGCACGCCGTAGAGACGGCAATGGCCCGCCTGCGCACGGCACTTGGAGCGCCGAAGCTGATCCAGACAGTGGTGAAACGGGGGTACCGGCTGGCGCTGGACCCGGCGGCGGACGCGAAGTACTCCGACGAGTGAGCCGATGCCGGTGCGGTCCCCGCCGGAACTCGCTCCGGCAGGGACCGACGCACGCCGGTGTCTACGCCTCCTCCTCCCCCGCCGCCGCGGGCAACCGCTCCCTGATCTCGTCCATCACCGACGAGTCCGTCAGCGTCGTCACATCGCCGAGGGTGCGGTGTTCGGCCACGTCCCGCAGCAGGCGGCGCATGATCTTGCCGGAGCGGGTCTTGGGGAGTTCGGCCACGACCATGATCTGGCGGGGGCGGGCGATCGGGCCGATCTCCTTGGCGACGTGGGTACGCAACTCCGTGGAGATCTCGTCCGGTTGGGGCTGTCCGGCGTCGCCGCGCAGGATGACGAAGGCGACGACGCCCTGGCCGGTCGTCGGGTCGGTGGCGCCGACGACGGCCGCTTCGGCGACCAGGGGGTGGGAGACGAGGGCCGACTCGACCTCCGTGGTGGAGATGCGGTGGCCGGAGACGTTCATGACGTCGTCGACCCGGCCGAGCAGCCAGATGTCTCCGTCCTCGTCCTTCTTGGCGCCGTCCCCGGCGAAGTACACCCCGGGGAAGCGGGACCAGTACGTGTCGACGTACCGCTGCTCGTCGCCCCAGATGGTGCGCAGCATCGCGGGCCACGGCTCGGTGAGCACGAGGTAGCCGCCGGAGCCGTTCGGTACCGGCTTGCCCGTGTCGTCGACGACGTCCGCCGCGATGCCGGGCAGCGGGCGCAGTGCCGAGCCGGGCTTGCAGATGCTCACGCCCGGCAGCGGGCTGATGAGCTGGGCGCCCGTCTCCGTCTGCCACCAGGTGTCGACGACCGGACAGTGGTCGGAGCCGATGTGCTTGCGGTACCAGATCCACGCCTCGGGGTTGATCGGTTCGCCGACCGAGCCGAGGAGGCGGAGGGATGACAAGTCGAAGTTGGACGGGATCTCGCCGCCCCACTTCATGAAGGTGCGGATCGCGGTCGGGGCGCAGTAGAGGATCGTCACGCCGTACTTCTCGACGATCTCCCACCAGCGGCCCTGGTGCGGGGTGTCCGGGGTGCCCTCGTACAGGACGGACGTCACGCCGTTGGCGAGGGGGCCGTAGACGATGTACGAGTGGCCGGTGACCCAGCCGATGTCCGCCGCCGTCCAGTAGACGTCCCGCTCCGGTTTGACGTCGAAGACCGCCCAGTGGGTCCAGGCCACCTGGGTGAGGTAGCCGCCGGTGGTGTGCAGGATGCCCTTCGGGCGGGCCGTGGTGCCGGAGGTGTACATGATGTACAGCGGGTGTTCGCTGTCGAAGGCCTCCGGTTCGTGCTCGGCCGGCTGTCCGTCGACCAGGTCGTGCCACCACACGTCCCGGCCGTCGGTCCAGTCGACGTCCTGGCCGGTGCGGCGGACCACGAGCACGGTGCGGACGTCGGGGCACTCGCGCACCGCCTCGTCCACGGCGGGTTTCAGCGCGGCGGCGGCGCCCTTGCGGTAGCCGCCGTCCGCGGTGATCACCACATGCGCGTCGCAGTCGAGGATCCGGCCGCGCAGCGCCTCGGCGGAGAAGCCGCCGAAGACCACGGTGTGCGGGGCGCCGATGCGGGCGCAGGCCAGCATCGCCACCACGGTCTCCGGGATCATCGGCATGTAGATCGCCACCCGGTCGCCGGCCCGCACACCGAGGGAGAGCAGGGCGTTGGCCGCCCGGCAGACCTCGGCCGTGAGGTCGGCGTAGGTGATCGTGCGGGTGTCGCCGGGTTCGCCCTCCCAGTGGAAGGCGACCCGGTCACCGTGACCGGCGGCCACATGCCGGTCCAGACAGTTGTACGCCGCGTTGAGGCGGCCTCCCGTGTACCAGCGGGCGAACGGGGCGCGGCTCCAGTCCAGCGTCTCGTCCCAGGGCTGTGCCCAGTCCAGCTTGTCGGCCGCCGCGGTCCAGAAGGCGAGGCGGTCGGCGTCGGCCCGTTCGTAGTCCGCCGCGGTGGCGTTCGCCGTGGCGGCCAGCTCGGGTGGCGGCGGGAACCGCCGCTCCTCCCGCAGCAGGTTGGAGAGTGTCTCGCCTCCGGTGTCGGTCATGCGTGGGCCCCGGCGATCGGGCCTCCGTGGTGGGCGCGGTGCGGACGCAGGCGTTCGCCGACGTTCGGGAAGACCGGCACGACGGCGCGGTGGTAGGTGGAGTTGGTGACCCCGGCGAACGACGCGTACCAGGCGCACACCGCGGTGACCAGGCCGATCCAGCCGCCGGCCTTGGTGGTGTCCGGGGACTGTGCGAAGTCACCGATGCACAGGACGATGAACGTCGCCGACAGGGTGACGAACACGGAGAGGATCGCTCCGGTGGTGCGGAGCGCGGCGACGGTCATGTAGACCGTGAAGATCGCCCAGACCAGCAGGAACAGTCCGGTCGCCTGATGCGCGGTGGCCGGCGGCAGGTCGCCCGCGACGAACTTCGCGTAGGCGGCGTACGACAGCCAGAAGGCGCCGTAGGAGGCGAACGCGGTGGCGCCGAAGGTGTTGCCCTTGCGGAACTCCCACATGCCCGCGAGGAGTTGGGCCAGTCCGCCGTAGAAGAGGGCGAGCGGCAGGACCACGGCGACCAGGGTCTTGTCGGTGATGAGGTCGGCGTTGAAGGTGCTGAGGACGAAGGTCGTCGCGGCGAAGGCGGCGAGGCCGAGCGGGCCGGGGTCCGCGATGGTGTCGGGGGTGGTGGTTGGAGTGCTCATCTGCGCCTCCTCCTGTGATGTGGATCACATGGATGCAGATCCATTGTAGGCACCATCTACACCCGGCGACGCCCTGCGCACGGACGGCATCCGTGAACGGTCCCGCCCGCGCGACGAACGGCCGCCCGGCATCGCCGAGCGGCCGTATTCAGCCATCCGCGGGACCTCAGGCCCTGCTCCGCCGCCGCTGCCTCGCCCCGTCCGGCCACAGCCGCGGCTTCCGCTTCGCCGCGATGTCCTCGATCCAGCCGAAGGCGAGGATCGCCAGCGCGATGAGGGGCCAGATGATGACGAACATCAGGAACGTGTCCGCCTTGTCGAGAAGCGAGGTCGCCGCGTCGCTCTCCAGGAAGGGGAGGTTGTACAACTGGTCGATGATCGGGACCGAGGCCATGATCAGGAGGTTGTGCCAGAGGTAGATCGTGACCGCGCGGTTGTTGGAGAGCGTCACCAGCCGGTCCCACTTCGCCAGTCTGCCCGGCAACTCCTGCCAGGACGGCGCGTATTGGAGCAGGATCACCACGATCCCGAAGGACCAGGTCGCCTGGGCGAGCGGGATGTCGTTCAAGTCCCAGCCGTCCGGGCCCAGATGACCCGACGCCCACCAGAGGCCGAAGCCCATGATCAGGGTCGCGCCGGAGACCGCGAGATAGCGCGGGACCTTCTTCAGCACGCCCTCCTGGTGGGCGAAGCCCAGGACCCAACAGCCGCCGTACACCGCGAAGTCCGAGACCGCGTTGCCCGTCTCGCCGGGGATCTTCACCAGACCTGTGCCCACGACCGCCGTCAGCGCCAAGGGGGCGAGCAGGGTCGCCCACGGGACCCTGCGGAACGCCCACAGCAGGAGCGGGGACGCGATCACGAACCACAGGTACGCCCGCAGGTACCAGAGCGGGCCCGCCGCCTGGTCCGCCCAGGTGCTCTCCAACAGGCCCGACTCCGACCCCAGATGCTCGGGATACGGCGGTGCGCCGAACGGCACGACGTAGTCGAACAGTTTCGCCGCGCCCCACCAAGTGCCGCCCAGGTCAGGGTCCTTGAGGGGATGCCAGCCGCTCGCGAACATCATCACCAGCACCACCGCGCCGAACGCCCAGAGGGGCGGCAGGAGTCGGCGCAGCCGGCCCCTGATCACACCCAGCGCGGGACGGTTCAGCGAGCGGGCCATCAGCGAACCCGCCAGCGCGAACATCACGCCCATCGACGGGAACAGCACCGACAGCCAGGCCCAGCCGAAGAGGTGGTAGACGACGACCCGGACGAGGGCGATCGAGCGGAGGAGGTCGAGATAGCGGTCCCGGCCCGAGCCCGAGGATTTCGGTGCGGGAGCGGGAGCGGTGGCCGGGGCTTCCGTCCCGGTCGGGTATTCGTGTGTCGTCATGCCACAGGCCTCCGATCACTGCCGCTGCGCTGGGTCGGTACCGGGCCGCCGGGTGCCTCCACGACTCCGGTGCGCCGCAGTTTCTGCCAGCGCAGGCGGCCGCCGGTGAGGGCGGTGATCCAGGACTGGAGCAGGACGACGTACATGAGCTGGCGGTAGAGGATCTGCTGGAGGGGCAGCGAGACGAGGTGGGTCATGCGTTCGCGGTCCAGACGGAAGGCGTAGGCCGCGCAGAACGCCTGGATCGCGAGGACGCCCAGCCAGGCGAGGAACGTCTTCCCGGTGGGGCCGAACACCAGGCCGTAGAGGAGGAAGACGTCGATCAGCGGGGCGAGGATCGGGGCGACGACCATGAACAGGGCCACCAGCGGGAGGCCGATCCGGCCGAAGCGGCCGGACGGTCCGCTCTCCAGCAGGGCGCCCCGGTGTTTCCAGATCGCCTGCATGGTGCCGTAGGACCAGCGGTAGCGCTGGGACCAGAGCTGCTGGACCGTCTCCGGTGCCTCGGTCCAGGCGCGGGCCTTCTCGGCGTAGACGACGCGCCAGCCGTCGCGGTGCATCGC
Organism: Streptomyces sp. NPDC005492; assembly: GCF_040605995.1. Lineage (NCBI taxonomy): Bacteria > Bacillati > Actinomycetota > Actinomycetes > Kitasatosporales > Streptomycetaceae > Streptomyces > Streptomyces sp. NPDC005492. Next base: position 81,491 of record NZ_JBEXDX010000025.1, on the reverse strand, counting down.
CATCGTGATGTCGGTGTCCTCGGCGAGGGTGTCGTCGCTCATGCCGCCGACCCGCTCCAGCGCGCTTCTCCGGAAGGCCCCCACGGCGCCCGGGATCGTCGGCATGCAGCGCAGGACGTCGTACATCCTGCGGTCGAGGTTGAAGCCCATCACGTACTCGATGTGCTGCCAGGCGCCGATCAGTGAATCTCGGTTGCCCACCTTGGCGTTGCCCGCGACGGCGCCGACGCGCGGGTCGCCGAAGGGCTGGACCAGCTCGCGGACGGTGGCCGGTTCGAAGACCGTGTCGCCGTCCATCATGACGATGAGGTCATAACTGGCGTTCGCCAGGCCCCTGTTGAGGGCGGCCGGCTTTCCCGCGTTGAGCTGGCGGACGACCCGGACGCCGGGCAGGGCCATCGCCTCGACGATCCTCGCCGTACCGTCCGCCGAGCCGTCGTCGACGACGATCACCTCGATGGGATGCTCGCTGGCCATCAGTGAACGGACCGTGTTCTCAATGCACTTGGCCTCGTTGTACGCCGGCACGAGGACCGTGACCGGTTCGGTGACCGGTGGCCCCCAGGCGAAGTCCCTGCGGCGCACCCGGCGGGCGTGGATCGCGGAGAGCAGGAGCATCAGCAGGAAGCGGGCGATGACCAGGGAACCGGTGATCGCCAGGCCGACCACCAGCACGTCGGTGATGCTGTCCGAGGCCTGGACCAGGAAGATCCACGCCTTGCCCTTCCACAGGTCGACGCCGGTGACCGGGGTGAGCGCGCCGCGCGCGCCGAGCGCCTGGGTGAGGTTGTCGAAGGCGTAGCCCTTGGCCTGCATCCGAGGCAGGAACCTGTCGAGCGCCTGCACGGTCTGGTGGCGGTCGCCGCCGGAGTCGTGCATCAGGACGATCGCGCCCTTGCCGCCGTGCGGGGTGGCGTTGCTGATGATCTTCGCGACGCCGGGCTTCTGCCAGTCCTCGCTGTCCGTGTCGTTGACGACGGTGATGTAGCCGCGGGTGCCGATGTACTGGGTCACCGGCCACGACAGGTTGTCCATCGCGTCGGCGGAGGACGAGTACGGCGGCCGGAACAGCGAGGTCCGGATGCCGGCCGCGCCGCTGATCGCCAACTGGTTCTGCGACAGCTCCCAGTCGATGCGCTTCTTGGACTGGAAGGAGAGGTCGGGGTGGCTGAAGGTGTGCAGGCCGACCTCGTTGCCCTCCGCCACGATGCGTCTGACCAGGTCCGGGTAGCGCGAGGTCATGGTGCCGGTGACGAAGAAGACGGCGTGCGCGTGGTGCTTCTTGAGCACGTCCAGGACCTTGGGCGTCCAGGTCGGGTCGGGGCCGTCGTCGAAGGTCAGGACGATGCGGTGGTCCGGCACGTCCAGGCTGGTGGCACGGCCGCCGCGGGTGTCGATGACCGGGCCGCCGTCGAGGATCTTCTCCGGCACCTTGTCCGTAGCGGCCTCGGGGCGGATGCGGTGGTCGGCGAGGATCTCGCTGTGCACATAGCCGCGCAGCATCAGCATCGCCAGCATGGCGACGAGGAGCAGCATCGGCAGCAGGAACCGCATGGAGAGCCGGCGCCGCCGGGCCCCCGCGGGGGCGCCGGACGAGGCGCCGTGACGGCCGCCCGGGGCCGGGTGCGTGGCCTTGGGGCGGCGGGTGTGCGATGCCATCAGACGATGTGCTCCGGGGTCGTGGACGGTGCCGGCGCCGGTTCGGAGGACGCGGCCGGACCCTGCGCCACCGGCGACGGGCTGCTCGGCGCATCGGCCACCGTGCCGGTGCCGGCGGTCACGCTCGGACTCGGCGTCGGCGCGGCCGGCGCGCTTGTGCTGCTCGTCGGCGTCGGGTCGGACGACGGCGTGACCTGCGGCTGCGAAGGCTGTACGACCGGATTGCTCGCGCTTCCCCCGGTCGGCGCCGCGACGCTCTTGCTCGCGGACGGCTTGGCGGACGCGGACGCGCTCGCCTTCCCGGGGCCCTTGGACGCTCCGTGCGCGCTCGCGCTCGCGCCGGGAGACGGCGTCGTACCGTCGCTCGCCGTCGGGATGTTCCCCGGCGCCACGCTGTCAGCGGCACCGGACGGCCGCCCCGACTCGGCCGGCAGCGGCGAGGTGTCGACCTTGCCCGCGGGCGGTTCGTGCCGCTGGCCCGGCACCAGGAGCCAGGGCGCGTCGGAACTGCCGGACAGCAGTGTGATCACGATGACGACGGCGTAGACCGCGCAGGCGATGCCGACGGCCATGCCGATCCGGCGGTACCTACGGCTCCGGCGGCCGGACTCGTCGACGAAGACGGGCCCGTCGGAGCCGTCACCCTTCTTCCCCGGATCGTCCAACTCCTCGGCAGCACCGTCGAGTTGGACGGTCACCTCGTCGGGGTCCGTCCCCGCGGGCGCGCCCCAGGGGTCAGCCAGGGCGCCGGACGGACCGGACGGTTCTGTTCGTATGCGGTCGTGACGACCGCCCTCCAAGATCTCCGATCCACCGGTCGCGACGTTCGCTCCGGGTTCCGAGAACGCCTGCGCCTCTCCGCCTACGACCGGTACTTCTCTGGTCGCGGATGCGGCTTGGGGCCATTCCGGTTGGGCGTCTTCCCGCCACTTTTCCATGCGCACGCACATCCCCCCACAGGACTGTTCCGGGCGCGCGGACGACCCTGAGCACACGCCGTCGAACCGGGCCCCCACCCGGTCCACGCGCCCCCTTACCACACTGCGCTCAGGCCCTGAAGGTAGCGCAGCGGGTACTCACATGTGGTGGGATGCGCCATTTTTACTCCTTTAGCATGTCCACGTCGATGGCTGGAATCCATCCATCGACAGGCCTGTGGAGCCATCCCTCGGCGGTGGCGATCTCCACCGCAGCCCGTCGAAGCGCATCGAATCCGGTGTGCACCAGCCCCTTTCGCCACACGAGCGACACGGGGGACAACGGCACCGGATCCACCAGGGGCCGCAACACCGTCCGAGGCATGGCCGGAAAATCCACCACGGCGAGGATCGGGTTCCGCGTCTTCGCCATGACCCGCTCGAACTCCTCTTCGCCTACGGCCATGGGTGCGGGCGCCGCGACCTCGATGCCCCGCCCCGCGAACAGCCGACGCGCGAGATCCGTCCACTCCGGAGTACGCGGATTCCCCGCCCCCGCGTACACGGACTCCCCCGCCAGCGCGTCCACCGGCACCTCCGCGAGCGACGCCAGCCGGTGGTCCTCGGGCAGCACGACCGCCATCGGTTCGTAGCGCACGAGGTGGTGGTCGAGCCCGGCCCGCAGCACCGGATCGAGTCCGGCGAACCGACCGAACGACACGTCGAGCCGTCCCGCAAGCAACTCCCCCGCGGCCCAGGTCAGTCCACTCTCGTAGCGGGCCATCAGCTCCTGTTCCGGGGCGAGTTCGCGCGCCCGGTGCAGTACCCGGCGTCCGGTGCGCAGGCCCGGCGAGTTGAGGTCCACGAGGAGGGGCCGGGCCTGCCGGAACGCGGCGAGCAGCTCGTCCTGCGCGGCGAGCACCCGCCGGGCGTACGGCACCAGCCGCTCACCGTCCGGCGTCAGCGTCACCTGCCGGGTGGTCCGCACGAACAACTCGGCCCCCAACTCCCGCTCCAGGCGCCGCACATCACGGCTGAGCGCCTGCTGGGCGACATACAGGCGGGCGGCGGCGCGGGTGAAGTGGAGCTCTTCGGCGACGAGGACGAAAGCGCGCAGGAGACGAGGGTCAAGGTGGAGCTGGAGAGGTGCGGACATCCGGTGAACTTACAACGAGGGTGCGTGAATCGGCGCTGAGCAGGTGTTGGACCCCTTGATCGTCCCCGGGTGACGGTGGGGGCATGCCCCAACTCACCGGCTATCGTCGCCTCTTCGCCCTCCCCGGCACCCGCGCCTTCACCGCCGGGAACCTTCTCGCCCGGCTCCCCGCGGGCATGTTCAGCGTGAGCGCGGTCGTGATGATCGCCGGTTCGCGGGGGTCGTACGCCCTCGCCGGCGCGGTCACCGCGACCGGCCTCGCGGCGACCGCGCTCACCGGCCCGTGGCTGGCGCGCCTGACCGACCGTCACGGTCAGGCCCGAACAGCCGTACCGGCGACGGTGGTTGCCGTCCTGGGCTCGCTGGCCCTGCTCCTCTGCGTGCGCTACGGCGCCCCCGACTGGACCCTGTTCGCCGCGTACGCGGCCACCGCGTCGACCCCCAACACCGGCGGTATGTCCCGGGCCCGCTGGGCCCATCTGCTCGACGGCGACACCGAGGCGCTGCATACCGCGAACTCCTTCGAGCAGGCGGCCGACGAGCTGTGCTTCATGCTGGGCCCGGCGCTGGCGGGCTTCCTGTGCGGAACGTTCTTCCCGGAGGCGGGCACGCTGGCCGGGGCGGTGCTGCTGCTGACCGGGATCCTGGTCTTCGCGGCCCAGCGGTCGACGGAACCGCCGCCGAGCCCGGCTCCGAAGAGTGGGCCACCTCTGCGCGTGCCCGGCATCCCGCCCCTCCTCGCCGGATTCGTGGCGACCGGCGCGGTGTTCGGCTCACTGGAGGTCGTCACGCTCGCGTACGCGAACGCGGCGGGCCACCGGGCGGCGGGCGGTGCGGTGTTGGCGCTCCAGGCGGCCGGTTCGTGCGCGGCGGGTCTGCTCTACGGCAGGCTGAGACCGGCGACCGCACCCGAACACCGCCTGCGGTGGTGCCTGTTGGCGATGACGGCCCTGATGGCTCTGCCGCTGCTGGCGGCCACCACGCTCGGTTCGCTGCCCGCGCTGGCGGCGGCCCTGCTGCTGGCCGGCATGGCGACGGCCCCGACGATGGTCACCGCGATGACCCTGCTCCAACACCGCACACCCGAGGGCCGGTTGAACGAGGGCATGAGCCTGGCGGTGACGGGCCTGCTGCTGGGGATCGCGTGCGGTTCGGCGGCGGGCGGCTGGACGGCGGACCACATGTCCCCGACGACGGGCTTCACGGTACCGCTCGCGGCGGCCGCGACGGCTCTGGCCATGCGAGGCCCGGGCACGGGGCGTTGATCAGGATGGATGTCCGGGGTCCGGCCGCCCGGCCGAGGTCCTGCGCTCCACGTATCCGCACCCTGCCTCATGCCGGACCCCGAAGCAGCTCTACTTGAAGGCGGGCAGGTTGCAGGCGACCCACTCGCCGAAGGGGCGGGCCGGGCGTCCGAGGACCTTCTCCACGTCCGGGCTGACCCGCTGCTCGACCGGGAGCGGGGTACCCAGGACGTCGAGCGTGCCGCCGACGACCTCTTCCGGCATGAACCGCGCCATGACGGCGTGCGCGTCCTCGCGGGACAGTTCCACGAAGGTCACGTCCTCGCCCAGCACCTCGGAGAGCATCTCGGTCTGGCGCCTCGGTCCGACAGCCTCGGGGCCGGTCAGCACGTACGTCTGCCCGGCGTGACCGTCCTCGCGCAACGCGACCGCCGCGACCTCGGCGATGTCCGCCGGGTCGACGACGGGCAGCGCCACGTCGCCGAAGGGCGAGAAGACCGTACGGTTCGTGCGCACCGACTCGGCCCACGCGTAGGCGTTGGAGGCGAAACCGGCCGGGCGCAGGATCGTGTGGTCGAGGCCCGAGCCGCGGACGGCGGCCTCGAACTCACGCAGCCGGTGGTGCGAGACGGTGTCCGAGCGCGTGCCGGCGAGCTGCGAGGAGACGAGGACGACGCGCTTGACGCCGGCGGCCTTGGCGATGTCCAGGAGGTTCGTCGCCGCCTCACCGGGACCGTTGAGCTCACCGGCCAGCAGGATGAAGAAGGCGTCGGCTCCTTCGAGGACCGGCTTGAGGCCGGCGAAGTCCCCGAGGTCGGCCCGGGCCACGCGGACACCGTCGGGAAGACCGGCGGGCTCCGCGTTGCGCGAGACCGCCACGACCTCCTCCCCCGCCTCGACGAGGGCGGCGACCAACGGACGGCCGATGTTGCCGGTCGCTCCGGTGACAACAATCATGAACTGCTCCTGATTCAAAGGAAGTTATGTCGGCGGACGGCCCTACGCGGGCGCCGACGGATTCCCGGAAGCTACCAGCACAGATATAGTAAGTACCTAGAGGAAAGTGACTTCCCGAAAGGTGACTGCTGTGCTGGAGAGCCGTGCGGAGCAGGCCTGTCCGATCGCCCCGGTCGTGGACATCGTCTTCAGCCGCTGGACGACACCGATCCTGTGGACGCTGAACGAGTACGGCGTCCAGCGCTTCGTCGAGCTGCAACGCAACATCGGCAACATCACGCCCAAGGTGCTCACGCAACGGCTGCGCCAGTTGGAGCGGGACGGCCTGGTGGTGCGCACGTACTACCCGGAGGTGCCGCCCCGGGTGGAGTACGAGATCAGCGACCTGGGCAGGAGCCTGGCCCCGCTCTTCGCCTCGCTCGCCGTGTGGGCGCGCGACCATCTGCCCGCCGTGGAGAAGGCGCGGCAGACGTTCGACACGGTCGAGACCACGACCGCCACCCGCTGAGGTACGCGACAGCGCGGCGGTCAACTCCGCCGCGCTGTCGTCGAGTTCACGCATGCAGCCCTGGAAGAGGATCAGCGGATGCCACGGGCCGCGCCCCCGCACCCTCCGTCGAACCGCTTGCCCCAATCTCCGCCAAACCCATTGACGCCCTCACAGCCCCTGCATACCTTCCTCCGTCGAAGCGCTTCGACGGAGCCCGTCGAATCGGTTCGACATCCCATCCGACTCCCCTGGAGGCACTGGATGTTGACGGCACGAAGGCGAGCGGCGGCCGCCGCGCTGATCCTGAGCGGATCCCTGCTCCTGTCCGCCTGCGGTGGCTCGGACGGCGGCGGCTCCTCCGACGGCAAGACGCTCAAGCTCTGGCACTACGAGGGCCCCGACAGCGCGATGGGAGTGGCCTGGAACGAGGCGATCAAGGAGTTCGAGGCCCAACACCCGGGCGTGAAGGTGAAGTTCGAGGAGAAGGGCTTCGAGCAGATCCAGAAGACGGCCCCGATGGTCCTCAACTCCTCGGACGCGCCGGACGTCATGGAGTACAACAAGGGCAACGCGACAGCGGGCCTGCTCTCCAAACAGGGCCTGCTCACCGATCTCACCGCCGAGGCGACCAAGCGAGGCTGGGACAAGAAGATCCCCGGGAGCGTCGGCACCACCGACATGTACGACGCCAACGGCGTGATGGGCTCCGGCAAGTGGTACGGCGTCACCGACTACGGCGAGTACACGATGGTCTACTACAACAAGGACCTCTTCAAGAAGTACAAGATCGCAGAGCCGAAGACGTTCGACGAACTCACCGCCGCCATGGACCAGTTCGCGGCGAAGGGCGTCACCCCGCTGGCGAACGCGGGCGCGGAGTACCCGGCCCAGCAGTACCTCTACCAACTCGCGTTGTCTAAGGCCGACCGCGCCTGGGTCGACAAGTACGAGCTGTACAAGGGCAAGACGGACTTCCACGACCCGGCCTGGACCTACGCGGCGACCACCTTCGCCGACTGGGTGAAGAAGGGCTACATCGCGAAGACCTCCAGCTCCACCAAGGCCGAGGACGCCGGTGTCTCCTGGATCCAGGGCAAGGCGCCGATCCTGTTCTCCGGCAGTTGGTGGTACGGCCGCTTCCAGACGGAGGCCAAGTTCGACTGGGACACGACGCTGTGGCCCGGCTCGAACCTCACCCTCGGCTCCGGCGGCAACATCTGGGTCGTCCCCAAGGGCGCCAAGAACAAGGAACTCGCCTACGACTTCATCGACATCACCCTGTCGAAGAAGATCCAGAACCTGATGGGCAACAAGGGCGGCATCCCGGTCGCGGCCGACACCTCCGCGATCACCGACCCCAAGTCCAAGGAACTCATCGCCAACTTCAACACGGTCTCCGGCCGTGACGGCCTCGCCTTCTACCCGGACTGGCCGGTCCCCGGCTTCTACGACGTCCTCGTCTCCGAGACCCAGAAGCTGATCACGAACAGCGAGAAACCGGACGCCTATCTCAGCAACCTGCAGAAGGCGTACGACAAGGGTGTTCCGTCGACATGACGGTCACCGTCGAGAAGGGCGCGCGGGCCGCGGGCAAGCACCAGCCACCCGGCCCGCGCCACCCTCGCCCCCGCAACTCCTACGCCCTCTTCCTGCTGCCCGGCGCCCTCGCCGCGCTGGCCGTGATCGTCGTCCCCTTCCTGATGAACACGGCCGTGAGCTTCACCGACTGGCAGGGCGTCGGCGACCCCAAGTGGTCCGGGCTCGCCAACTACCGTGATCTGCTGGACGATGCGGAGTTCTGGGCGTCCTTCCGGCACAGCCTGTTCATGGTCGTGGCGATGGCGGCGATACCGACGATCGTCGGACTCGTCCTGGCCGCCGCCCTGTTCGACTACATCGGCAAGCACTTCGGCAGCCGTATCGCCGCGATCCTCCGCGCCTGCTTCTACCTCCCGCAGGTCCTCCCCATCGCGGTCGCCGGCATCGTCTGGAGCTGGATCCTCGCCCCGGACAACGGCTCCCTCAACGCCCTGCTGAAAGCGGTCGGGTTGGGCTCCTGGCAGCAGGACTGGCTGGGCGACCCCGACATCGCGCTGTACAGCGTCATGGGCGTCATGGTCTGGGTCCAACTCGGCTTCCCACTCGTGGTGTTCATGGCCGGCCTGCAACGCGTCGACCCGCAGCTCTACGAGGCCGCCGAGCTGGACGGCGCCGGCTGGTGGCGCCGCTTCTGGCACATCACGCTGCCGCAGATACGCCCCGAGATCTACGTCGTCCTCACCTGGTGCACGATCGCCGCGCTCAAGGTGTTCGGCGCGGTGTACGTGCTGACGAAGGGCGGACCGGGCGGCGCGACCGACGTCCCCTCCTACTTCTCCTTCTCCACCTTCTTCGAGAAGACCCAGGTCGGCTACGGCGCCGCGATCTCCACGGTGCTGACCGTGATCATCCTGGTGCTGTCCCTGGCCTTCCTGAGACTCCAGACCCGCGCGGAGGACATCGAGGAAGGGGCCCGCGCATGACGACCGCTCTGCGCCGCTACCCGGTACTGATCGCCCTGTGCCTCGCCGCGCTGTTCATGGTGATCCCGTTCCTGATCGTCCTGGTCAACGCCGTGAAGTCACCGGCCGAGTACTCCGAACACGGCCCGCTCAGCCTCCCCCAAGGCCTCTACCTGGACGGCCTCAAGGACTTCTGGCAGCGGGTCGACTACGGCCAGAAACTCTTCAACTCGGTGCTGATCAGCGGCTCGGTGGCCGTCCTCGCCGCCGCCCTATCGGTTCTCAACGCGTACGCGATCGGCATCGGCCGTATCCGGGGCCGCACCTGGGTCCTGGCCTTCTTCGTCCTGGCCAACATGCTGCCGCAGGAGGCGCTGGTCTACCCGATCTACTACCTGAGCAAGCAAGTCGGCCTGTACGACACGAGGTTGAGCGTCATCATCGTCTTCACGGTGATCCAGGCGGCGTTCGGCACGTATCTCCTCTCGTCCGTGCTCGGCCAGTTCCCCCGCGAGATCATCGAGGCGGCCCGGATCGACGGCGCGAACAAGTGGCAGGTGCTGTGGCGGATCGTGGTCCCGGTCAGCCGCCCCACCATCGGCGTCCTGCTGGTCTTCTTCTTCATCTGGACCTGGAACGAGTTCCTGCTCCCCCTGGTCATGCTGATCTCCAACGACAACCAGACCGTGTCGGTGGCCCTCGGCGTCCTCCAGGGCCAGCGCCTGATGGACGCCACGATGACCAACGCGGCCGCCCTGCTGGGTGTGTTGCCCGCCATCGTCTTCTTCCTCGTCTTCCAGCGGACCCTCACGCGCGGCATCGCCGTGGGTGCCGTCAAGTAGTAAGGGGACCCCCCACGTGAAGTTCACCGACGGCTACTGGCTGCTGCGCGAGGGCGTCACCGCCGCCCACCCGGTCGAAGTCCTCGATGTCACCGCCCCGGACGGCGCGTTGGAGATCCACGCGCCGACCGTGCCCATCCGCCACCGCGGCGACCTGCTGAAGGGACCGGTCGTGACGATCAGCGCCCACGCCCCGATGCCCGACGTCATCGGCGTCACCTTCACCCACTTCGAGGGCGAACAGCCGCGCGGCCCCCAATTCGAGGTCCCGAAAGAGGAGTTCGCGGTTCACACGTCCTACGACGACGAACACGCCACCCTCACCTCCGGCGCCCTGTCGGTCCAGGTCGCCCGCACCGGCCCCTGGCACGTCGACTTCCTCGCCCATGGCCGGGTCCTCACCGGCAGCGGCCCCAAGGGCATGGGCATCATGCGGGACGCGACCGGCGCCCACTATCTGCGCGAGCAGTTGGGGCTCCAAGTGGGCACCTCCGTCTACGGACTGGGCGAACGCTTCGGCCCGCTCGTCAAGAACGGCCAGGTCGTCGACATGTGGAACGCCGACGGCGGCACCGCCACCGAACAGGCCTACAAGAACGTCCCGTTCTATCTGACCGACGCGGGCTACGGCGTCTTCGTCGACCACCCCGGGCGGGTCTCCTTCGAGGTCGGCTCGGAGGCGGTATCACGCGTCCAATTCAGCGTGGAGAGCCAGCAGTTGACGTACTACGTCATCTACGGCCCGACCCCCAAGGACATCCTCCGCAAGTACTCCGCCCTCACCGGCCGCCCGGCCCTCCCGCCCGCCTGGTCGTTCGGGCTGTGGCTGTCGACGTCCTTCACCACCTCCTACGACGAGGAGACGGTGACGTCCTTCATCGAGGGGATGCGGGAGCGTGAACTCCCGCTGTCGGTCTTCCACTTCGACTGCTTCTGGATGCGCGAGTTCAACTGGTGCGACTTCCAGTGGGACCCGCGGGTCTTCCCCGACCCGGAGGGCATGCTCGCCCGGCTGAAGGACCGGGGCCTGCACATCTGCGTCTGGATCAACCCGTACATCGCCCAGCGCTCACCGCTCTTCGCCGAGGGCAAGGCACTCGGCCATCTGCTGCGCCGGCCGGACGGCAGTGTCTGGCAGTGGGATCTGTGGCAACCCGGCATGGCCCTGGTCGACTTCACCAGCCCGGCCGCCCGCGACTGGTACGCCGCCAAGCTGGAGGCGCTGCTCGCACAGGGCGTCGACTGCTTCAAGACCGACTTCGGCGAGCGGGTCCCCGTCGACGTCGCCTACGCGGACGGCTCCGACCCCGAGCGGATGCACAACTACTACACCTACCTCTACAACCGCACGGTCTTCGACGTGCTGCGCAAACACCGGGGCGAGGGCGAGGCGGTCGTCTTCGCCCGCTCGGCGACAACTGGCAGCCAGAAGTACCCCGTTCACTGGGGCGGCGACTGCGAGGCGACCTACGAGTCGATGGCCGAGTCGCTGCGCGGCGGGCTCTCCCTAGGCCTGTCCGGCTTCGGTTACTGGAGCCACGACATCGGTGGCTTCGAGGGAACCCCGACCCCCGCCCTCTTCAAACGCTGGCTGGCCTTCGGCCTGTTGTCGTCCCACAGCCGACTGCACGGCAGTTCGTCCTATCGGGTCCCGTGGCTCTTCGACGAGGAATCCGTGGACGTGCTACGGCAGTTCACCCGCCTCAAGCTGAGCCTCATGCCGTACCTCTACGAAACCGCGCGCACCGCCTCCGCCGAAGGCGTGCCGATGATGCGGGCGATGGTCCTCGAATTCCCGGACGACCCCGGGTGCGCGCATCTGGAACGGCAGTACATGCTCGGGAGCGATCTGCTGGTCGCGCCCGTGTTCAGCGACGACGGAGACGTCTCGTACTACGTCCCCGAGGGCACCTGGACCCACTACCTCACCGGCCGCACGGTCACCGGCCCGCGCTGGATCCGCGAGAAGCACGGCTTCGACAGCGTGCCCCTGCTCGTCCGCCCCGGCGCGGTGATCCCGGTCGGCGCGGTGGCCGACCGGCCCGACTACGACTTCGCCGACGGGGTCACCCTGCGCGCGTACGGCCTGGAGCGGGGCGCCCAGGTGACGGTGCCGATCGGCGACGTGACCTTCACCGTCGTACGGGAAGGGGACACGCTCCGGGCATCCTGCAGCGACGCCTCCCTCACCTGGGGGCTGGCCGCCGGGGAACGGTCGAAGTCGGGCAGCGGGTTCCTCACCCTGGAGCTGGGCTGATGGTGAAGATCACCGATGTGGCCCGGCACGCCGGGGTCTCCCCCAGCACCGTGTCGTACGCGCTGAGCGGCAAGCGCCCGATCTCCGAGGAGACCCGGCAGCGCGTCGAGGCCTCCATCCGCGAGCTGGGCTACCGGCCGCACGCCGGTGCCCGCGCCCTGGCCAGCAGCCGGTCCAACGTACTGGCGCTGGTGATCCCCTTACGGACCGGCATCCATGTCCCGGTGGTCATGCGGTTCGCGGTGTCCGTGGTCACCACCGCCCGCCGCCACGACCACGATGTGCTGCTGCTCACCCAGGAGGAGGGCGAGGAGGGCCTGCGGCGGGTCGCGGACACGGCACTGGTGGACGCGATGATCGTGATGGACGTCCAACTGAACGATCCCCGGCTGCCGTTGCTCCGCTCCCTGGACCGACCGTCCGTGATGATCGGCTTCCCGGCCGAGGCGGAGGGACTGACCTGCATCGACCTCGACTTCAAGGCGGCCGGTGAACTGTGCGTGGAACGGCTCGCGGGGCTCGGGCACCGCGTCGTCGCCCTCGTCGGGTCACCGCCCGAGGTGTACGTCCGGGGAACAGCCTTCGCCCAGCGGGTCGTCCAGGGCTTCACGGCCGCCGCCGACCGCAACGGGCTCGCCTCCTCCGTCCACCCGTGCGAGGCGGAACCCGGCGCGGCGACGGCCGTGGCAGAGCAACTGCTGCGCGAACAGCCCGCGTTGACTGGAGTCGTCGTCCACAACGAGCCGCTCCTGGAACCTCTCATCGACGCCTTCGAACAGCTCGGCCTGCGCGTCCCCGGCGACCTGTCGGTCACCGCGATCTGCCCCGACGAACTCGCCGAGTCCGTACGGGTCCCGGTCACCTCGGTCGCGCTGCCCGCCGACGAACTCGGCTCCAGAGCCGTCGAGTTGCTGATGAAACAACTCGACGGCAAGACCGTGCCCGCCGCGACGCTGCTCGCCCCCCGGCTGACGGAACGCGCGAGCACGGCACCACGCAACGCGCCCTGATCCCACCACCGTTGACGCAAGGCCCTAACCGAAGGAGCCGTGACATGAAAGGCAAGAGAAGAAGACACAGAACCACGCTGGTCGTGGCGTTCGCCCTGATCGCCGCTCTGGGAGCGACGGTCCCGGCCACGGCCGAGACCCCGTACCCCTTCCGCGACCCAACTCTCCCCGTGAGTCAGCGCGTCGACGACCTCCTGGGCCGACTGACCCTCGACGAGAAGATCTCCCTCCTCCACCAGTACGAGCCCGCGATCCCGCGCCTCGGCATCCAGTCCTTCCGCACCGGCACCGAGGCCCTGCACGGCGTCGCCTGGCTCGGCAGGACCACCGTCTTCCCACAGGCCATCGGACTCGCCTCGACCTGGGACCCGGCCCTGATGCGGCAGGTCGGCTCGGCGGTCGGCGACGAAGCTCGGGGCTTCCAACAACAACGTCCGGACGGCTGGGGGTTGAACCTCTGGGCACCGGTGGTGAACCTCCTCCGTGACCCGCGCTGGGGCCGCAACGAGGAGGGCTACAGCGAGGACCCCGAACTGACCGGCGTCCTGTCCACGGCCTACGGCGAGGGCCTCACCGGCGGCGACCCGAACCACCTCAAGACGGCCCCCACGCTGAAGCACTACCTCGCCTACAACAACGAGGTCGACCGCGCCACCACCTCCTCCGACCTGCGCCCACGGGTCGAGAAGGAGTACGACGAGGCAGCCTTCAAGCCTGCGATCGAGGCGGACGCGGCCACGGGCGTGATGACCTCGTACAACCTGGTCAACGGCCGCCCCGCCACGGTGAATCCGGACCTGGACGACGTCGTACGGAAGTGGACCGACCAACGCCTGCTGAACGTCACCGACGCCTTCGCCCCCGGCAACCTCGTCACACCCCAGCAGTACTACCCCACGATCACCGAGGGCGACGCGGCGGCACTCAAGGCGGGCGTCGACAGCTTCACGGACAACAGCGCGGACCCCGGCCCGACGACGACGGCGGTCAACTCGGCGTTGCAACAGGGCTTGTTGAAGGTGTCGGACATCGACAAGGCGGTATCGGACATCCTCTCCGTCCGCGTCCGGCTCGGCGAATTCGACCCGGGCGGCGGGAAGTTCGGCTCGATCGACGCGTCGGTCATCAACAGCCCGGCCCACCAGCGGCTGGCACGCAAGGCGGCGGCCGAGGGCGCCGTACTCCTGAAGAACAACGGCACGCTCCCGCTGGGCAGTTCGGCGAAGAACGTCGCCGTGGTCGGCCCCCTCGCCGACACCCTCTACACCGACTGGTACTCGGGCACCCTCCCCTACGCCGTGACCCCCGCGCAGGGCATCACCTCCAAACTGGGCACCGGCGTGGCCACCAGCGAGGGAGTGGACCGCATCGCGCTGCGCGACACGGCCACCGGCAAGTACGTCACGGCCGGCACCGGCGACGCGGGCGCGCCCCTCACGGAGACCACGAACACGGACACCACCGCCCAGTTCGACACCTTCGACTGGGGCTCGGGCATCGTCACCCTGCGCTCGGCCGCCAACGGCAGATACGTCGGCTACAACTGGTCGAACTTCGTCAACGACCAGACGCAGCCCAATGGTTGGTACGTCCAGCAGCAGTTCAAGCTGGAACAGCAGGACGACGGCACGTACTTGCTGAAGTACGCGGGCTACGAGACGTCCGAGTCCTGGTGGTCCAGCCCGGTCTACCTCGGCCCGACCGATGCGAACGGCACCCTCGGCCTGGTCACCAAGGACAAGGCCGCGCACTACACGAAGGACGTGGTCCGCAGCGGGGTGGCGGACGCGGTGGCGGCGGTGAAGGGCAAGGACACGGCGGTCGTCGTCATCGGCTCCATGCCGTCGATCAACGGCCGCGAGGCCCACGACCGCACCGACATGGCCCTGGCCCCCTCGCAGGAGGCCCTGGTCAAAGCGGTCCACCAGGCCAACCCGAAGACGGTGGTCGTGGTCGAGAACAGCTACCCCACCACACTGGGGGCTGTGCAAAAGGAGGTCCCGGCCGTCCTCTGGACCTCCCACGCCGGCCAGGAGACGGGCAACGCCCTCGCCGACGTCCTCTACGGCGACGTCAACCCGTCCGGCCGCCTCACCCAGACCTGGTACCGCTCGGACGCCGACCTCCCGTCGATCCTCGACTACGACATCATCAAGTCCGACCGCACCTACCAGTACTTCCGGGGCACCCCGCTCTACCCGTTCGGCTACGGCCTCTCGTACACGACCTTCCGCTACGGCACCCTGAAGCCCGTGGCGGGCGGCTATGAGGTCGCGGTCACGAACACGGGCAAACGGGCGGGCGACGAGGTCGTCCAGCTCTACACCCACCAGCGCACATCCCGCGACAAGGAGCCCCTGAAACAGCTCAAGGCCTTTCAACGGGTCTCGCTCAAACCCGGGGAGACAAAGACGGTCCACCTGAAGATCCAGCGGAAGGACCTCGCCCACTGGGACGTCACCCGCTCGAAATGGGTGGTGGAGAGCGGTACGTACGACGTGATGGCCGGGGCGTCCTCCACGGACATCCGCGCCCGTACGACCTGGCAGGTCCACGGAGAGACCATCCCGCCCCGCGACCTGTCGCGAACGACCCGCGCGGAGAACTTCGACGACTACTCCGGCATCCACCTCGTCGACGAGTCCAAGGCCAGCGGTACGGCGGTGGGCGCGGCGGCGGACGGCGCGTGGCTGAAGTTCACGGACAGCCAACTGGGCACGAAGGCGACGAAGTTCACGGCCCAGGTGGCGGGGACGGCCGCCGGCACGATCGAGGTCCGGCTGGGCTCCCCGACGGGCAGACTCGTGGGTACGGCACACACGGACGGGACGGCGTCGTCGTACGACTACGAGACGGTGACCGCCGACCTGTCGGGCGCGGCGAAAGGCCGTAGCGACGTGTATCTGGTGCTGAGCGACGGCTTGCGACTGTCGACGTTCAGCATTCACTGAACCGCATGACAAAGGCCCCGCCACTCGAAAGTGGCGGGGCCTTTACAAACATGGGATGAGTGGAGATGGCGGGAATCGAACCCGCGTCCACCGGTGCAGAATCAGGGCTTCTCCGTGTGCAGTTCGCTGTGATTTTCTCGGCCCCGGCGATCACGCGAACAAGTCGCCGACGGGCCCAGTCACTGTTTGATTTCCCATCGAACCCCGTGACCGGGCTCGATGGTTTAGTTCCCTAGATTATGCCAGGATCCGGGTCGGGAACACCCCCGGGCTGACACCCTTTTAGGGTCCTTCAGTCGCTGTTATTAGGCAGCGAGGGCGAAGGACTGGGAATCGCTCTTGGAATTGGCGATTATTGGTTGCGACATATGGTTTACGAGATCATTGCCGCTTCCTCGACACGCTTCACCTGCTTCAACAGCCGCTGTCGAAACCGATCATCCCCATGTTTATTTTTCAAGCCTCTCCGTACATCTCCAAGAGAAGAGGCGCACACCTGCTGTGAGGTGCGGTGTCCATCGTACGTGAACAACGCACGCCGATGCCACCTTATTCCTCGCGGCTACTGGCCCCGCTGGCGCCGCTTCGCCGCAGCGATCGCGCGGTCCGACTCCCGCCGGTCCTGCTTCTCGCGCAGGGTCTGGCGCTTGTCGTACTCCTTCTTGCCTCGGGCGAGGGCGATCTCGGCCTTGGCCCGGCCGTCCTTGAAGTACAGGGCGAGGGGCACGATCGTGTGACCCGTCTCCTCCGCCTTGGACCCCAGCTTGTCGATCTCCTCGCGGTGCAGCAGCAGCTTGCGCTTGCGGCGGACCGTGTGGTTCGTCCAGGTGCCCTGGCTGTACTCGGGGATGTGGGCGTTGTGCAGCCACGCCTCACCCCCGTCGATCTGGACGAAGCCGTCCGTCAGCGAGGCGCGCCCCTGGCGCAGCGACTTGACCTCGGTGCCGGTCAGGACGAGCCCGGCCTCGTAGGTGTCGACGATCGCGTAGTCGTGCCGGGCCTTCTTGTTCTGCGCGACGATCTTGCGCTTGCCGTCCTTGGCCTTCGCGGCCCCGCCGCCCTGCTTGGGCTGGGACTCCTTGGGTACGTACATTCCCTTGCTCATAGTGCTGCCCATTTTCGCACTACGAGGGGGTCCGAGGGAAAGGCGATTACGAAGCGTCCCCGAGACCGCTGAGTACCGTCTCGGCCCGCTGCACGGCGGCCTGCCCCTGTGCGGTGACATCGAGGTCGGGGGTGATGCCCCGGCCGTCGACGGTGTGGCCGGAGGGGGTGCGGTAATGGCCGACGGTGAGTTCGGCGACGGCGCCGTCGGGCAGTTGGCTCGGCATCTGGACGGAGCCCTTGCCGAAGGTCCTGGAGCCCACGACGACCGCGCGGCCGCGGTCCTGGAGGGCGCCGGTGAGCATCTCGGCCGCGCTCATGGTGCCGCCGTCGACGAGCGCGACCAGGGGTCTGGTGGTGTCGCCGCCGGTGGCCGCGTGCAGGGCGCGCTGCCGGCCGTCGACGTCGTAGGTGGCGACGAGGCCGCCGTCGAGGAAGGCGGAGGCGGTGGTCACGGCCTCGGTGACCAGGCCGCCGGAGTTGCCGCGCAGGTCGAGGATGAAGGCGGAGTCGGCGGGGGCCTGCCGGACGGCGGTGCGGACGATGTCGCCGACGCCCTTGGTGAACGCGGCGATCCTGATGACGGTGACCCCGTCGGCCAGTCTGGTGACCGTCACGGAGTCGGTGGAGAGGCGGGCGCGGCGTACGGTCTCGCTCCACGCGTGCGTGCCGCGCTCCAGGCCGAGGGTGACGGCGGTGCCGGCAGCGGCGTCCTGGGCATCGCCCCGCAGTAAGGAGACGACCTCGGTGACGGGCTGTCCGTCCACGCTCTCGCCGTCGACGCTGCGCAGCCGGTCGCCCTTGAGGATGCCGGCGGTGGCCGCGGGCGACCCGGACTGCACCTTGGTCACCTCGATCCGGCCGTCGCGCTCCCGGCGGGCCCAGAGACCGACGCCGGTGTACTGACCGTCGAGGGCCTCCTCGAACTCCTCGTACTCCCCTTGGGAGTACACGGCACCCCAGCGGTCCCCACTACGGCTGACGGCGCGCTCGGCGGCCTCCATGGGCGACTTGCCGTCGGCCTTCGCCTCGGCGGCGGCCTTCGCGACGTCCTCGTGCGCGACGGGCGTCGAACGGGCCGCACCGGCCGCCGTTTTCCGGTCCGACCGGTCGGGTTCGTCGAACGACCCGGTCGCCGCCCCGGCCACCAGCACACTCGCGAACACCAATGTCAGGGCGGCCCCGCGGCGGATGCGGCGGGGCTGACAGAACAGGTCACGACCTGACATGGCGGTGAGTCTAGGACAACACGAAGGACCGCACGGGCGGTTGCCCGTACGGCCGTCGTGGCATGCGTCACCGAGGCACCCGGGGCGGGACACGGTGAAATCGCGCGGAAGTGATCAGACGTACGAGCGCTCACTCGTCGGCGTGAAGCAGGCGGGATACGCCCCCAGGCGTTCGAGTGTCGTGCATACGGTCTGCGGCGAGTGGGGGTGAGGACATGGTCGGGACGCAGGTGGCTGCCCGTATCGGGCATGCCCGCTTCACCTACCGGTTGCGGGTCTCGTCCACGGCCCGCGAGGCGCTACTGGCCGAGTGGGGGCGCTGTCGGTGGGTGTGGAACGAGTGCGTGGCCCGTTCCAAGAGGGCCTATCGGGATGGGGAGATGTGCGGTCCGGCACTCCTGGACAAGATGTTGACCGAGACCCGGGCGGTCACACCGTGGCTGGCCCGGGGCGCGTCCGTCCCGCAGCAGCAAGTGATCCGCGACTTCGGCACGGCACGCGCGAAGGCTCTGAGGGACATCAAGGAACGCCTGCCGGTGATGCGACGGGCGGGAATGCCCGGCCACAAGAAAAAGCACGAGAGCCGTCCGAGTCTGAACTACACGGCGCGGCTTTCGGTTGAAGGACGGGCGGTTGCACTTGGCGGGCGGCACCTCGCCGACCGTGGTGTGGTCACGCGAACTGCCCGCCGAGCCCTCGTCGGTACGCGTGCACCAGGACGGCTGCGGCGACTGGTACGCCTCCTTCGTCGTCCCCGCCGAGATCTCGCCGCTGCCCGCGGTGGGCCAGGTACTCGGCGTGGACTGGGGAGTGCGGGAGACGGCCACCACCACCAGCGACGCACACGACCTTCCCCACGCCGAGCACGGCAGGAAAGCTCAGGCCGAACTGTCGCGATACGACCGGATGGTGGCCCGCCGCAGGCCGAAGAAGGGTCGGCCGGCCTCGAAGGGCTACCGGGAGGCGAAACGATGGCGGGCGAAGACCTACCGGAAGATCGCCAGGCAACGACAGGACGCCGCACGCAAGTGGGCCAAGATGGTCGTGCGCGACCATGACGCGATCGCGGTGGAGGACTTCCGACCGAAGTTCCTCGCGAAGACGTCCATGGCACGCAAGGCCGCGGACGCCGCGATCGGGGCCACGAAACAGGCCCTGATCGAGATGGGCCACAAACACGGGCGGGACGTACGTCTGGTGCGTCCAGCACACACCACCATGGACTGCGGCCGGTGCGGAGCGAGAACCAAGCACGCCCTCCCGCTGTCCGAACGTACCTACACGTGCACCGC
Organism: Streptomyces sp. NPDC005492; assembly: GCF_040605995.1. Classification (NCBI taxonomy): domain Bacteria; kingdom Bacillati; phylum Actinomycetota; class Actinomycetes; order Kitasatosporales; family Streptomycetaceae; genus Streptomyces; species Streptomyces sp. NPDC005492. Next base: position 61,882 of record NZ_JBEXDX010000025.1, on the reverse strand, counting down.
TTGCGGACTCGTGTCCCCGAGGGACAAGAACTCCGCCCGCGTGATGCTCGTCCGGGCAGGTCTGGACCCGGCTGGTGCCGAGGGCACAAGACCTCCCGGAGCGCCGCTCCGGGAGGCAGCCCGAGCCAGGAATCCCCTCCTTGCCAGGGGAGAGGGAGCCGTCAAACCTTCAGGTACTTGCGCAGCGCGAAGAACGCCGCAAGCGCCGGCATCAGGAGGCTCGTCGCGAGGATGAGGGGGAGCTTGGTGAGGACGGCGTCCCAGCCGATGAAGTTGATCAGGTTCAGCTTGTGGGCCAGGTCCAGGCCGTGGTCGATGATGAAGTACCGGGCGATGACCAGGAATCCGCAGGCGACGGTGCCGCCGATCAGTCCGGCGACCGCGGCCTCCATGATGAACGGCGCCTGGATGTAGAAGCCGGACGCGCCGACCAGGCGCATGATGCCGGTCTCACGGCGGCGGCTGAACGCCGAGACGCGCACGGTGTTGACGATCAGCATCAGGGCGACGACCAGCATCAGCGCCATGACCGCGCGGGCGGCCCAGTTCATGCCGTTCAGCAGCCCGAAGAGGTTGTCCAGGATGCCCTTCTGGTCCTGCACCGACTGGACGCCGTCGCGGCCGTCGAAGGCGGTCGCGATGACCTGGTACTTCTCCGGGTCCTTGAGCTTGATGCGGTACGACTCCTGCATCTGGTCCGGCGTGAGGGAGCTGGCCAGCGGGGAGTCGCCGAACTGCTCCTTGTAGTGCTTGTACGCCTCGTCCTGCGACTCGTACGTGACCTTCTGGACGACCGACATCTTGTCGAGGTCGGACTTGATCTGCGTCTTCTGGTCGTCGGTCACCGCGCCCTTGGCGCAGTTGGGGTCGGACTCGGCGTCGCTCTTGTTGCAGAGGAAGATCGAGACGTTGACCTTGTCGTACCAGTAGCCCTTCATCGTGGTGACCTGGTCGCTCATCAGGAGCGAGCCGCCGAAGAGGGCCAGGGACAGGGCTACGGAGACGACGACCGCGAAGGTCATCGTCAGGTTGCGGCGGAGACCGACACCGATCTCGGACAGTACGAACTGGGCGCGCATGGCGGCTTCTTCAGGCCTTTCCGTGGACGGACATCAGACGGCGGTCGGACGGCGGTCAGTGCTGGTAGCCGTAGACGCCACGCGCCTGGTCACGGACGAGGCGGCCGCCCTCCAGCTCGATGACGCGCTTGCGCATCTGGTCCACGATGTTCTGGTCGTGCGTCGCCATCACCACGGTGGTGCCCGTCCGGTTGATCCGGTCGAGCAGCTTCATGATGCCGACGGAGGTCTGCGGGTCGAGGTTGCCGGTGGGCTCGTCCGCGATGAGGAGCTTGGGCCGGTTCACGAAGGCTCTCGCGATGGCCACGCGCTGCTGCTCACCGCCGGAGAGTTCACCGGGCCTGCGGTCCTCCTTGCCGCCGAGCCCGACGAGGTCGAGCACCTGGGGCACGGACTTGCGGATCTCGCCCTTGGACTTGCCGATGACCTCCTGCGCGAAGGCCACGTTCTCGGCGACCGTCTTGTTGGGCAGCAGGCGGAAGTCCTGGAAGACGGTCCCCAACTGGCGGCGCATCTGCGGCACCTTCCAGTTGGAGATGCGGGCGAGGTCCTTGCCCAGCACGTGCACCTGGCCCTGACTGCACCGCTCCTCGCGGAGGACCAGCCTCAGGAAGGTGGACTTTCCGGAGCCGGAGGACCCCACGAGGAACACGAACTCGCCCTTCTCCACTTCCAGGGAGACGTCCCTGAGAGCGGGGCGGGTCTGCTTGGGGTAGACCTTGGAGACACTGTCGAATCGGATCACGGGTGCACCACGGGTAGCCGGGGGTAGGTGAGCGTGACCATACGCGACCCGGGTGTGCCCGCGCAGTCGGCCTCCGGGGTTGTGCGAGGCTTGCACGTTTTGTCGCGGATTTGAAGGGCTGGAACGCACAGGGTCGGGGCAGGATAAGGCGAGCCGCGCCGAATCCCGCGGAACCTGGCACAGTGGAGGGGAACGTTCGGGAACGTTCTCGTGTCCCGCGGCGTTGTGTCTGTGATAGCCGGTGCAAGGAGGGCGAGCGCATGACGTACGACCGGTTGGTGTGCGCGAACTGCGCGGCGCCCGTGAACGAGGGCCGCTGCCCCGTCTGTCGCGCGAACCGCGAGCGGCTGCAGCAGGAGAACCCCTGGGGCAATCTCAACCCCATGGCGCTGATCGCCCTGCTCGCGGTACTGATCGCGGCGCTGGCGCTGGTGGCGCACCAGACCGCGTAGGCGGCCGACAGGACCACGCACGAAGGGCCCGGAGCGAGCAGCTCCGGGCCCTTCGCCGTACGAGGTGCGTACGTTCCGTACGGGTACGGCTACCGTCAGGCAGCCGCTCCGCCGCGACCGCCCGCGAGGCGCGGGAGCACGCGGAAGCCGATGCCGCCGGCGATCATCGTCGCGGCGCCGATCAGCAGGAACGCGGTCTGGCCGGCACCGGTCTCGGCGAGCTGGTCACCGCTGCCCTGGGCCGCCGTGTCGGAGCCGGTGTCGGTGAGGGCGGAGGTGCCCGCCTCCTGGGCGGAGGAGCCGCCGTCGGGGTCGTTGTTGTTGCCGCCGGTGGAGCCGGACCCGGTGGTGCTGGTGTCCGTGGGGCTGGCCGTGGTCGGCCCGTCCGTGGGCTCGGTGGGGTCGCCGGTGGGCTCGGCCGGGTCGCTCGGGGTGGGCGGCTCGGAGGTCGGCGTGGCCGACGGCGAGTCCGGGACGGTCGGGATGCCCGAGGTGGGCGGCTCCGACGTCGGCGTGGCCGGAGGCGTCGTGTCATCGGTGTTGACGTTCACCGAGATCCCGTTGTCGCCGCCTACGTTCGCGGTGATGTCGAGGGCCGAAGCGGCACCCGCGGCGGTCAGCGAGGCGCCGGCGGCAATGACGGCACAGGCCGCTATGCGCGCGACACGGATCCGCGTCTTCTTGGTCATCAGGTTGCTACCCCCATGTAGCTCGTCGTCAGTGGTGCGTCGGTGTCAGGGGCCGTGATCGACAGGGGCAACGGCTGGCGAAAGCTCAACTCCCCCGGTTCACATGCGCCCCAGAGACACGCATGCCACGCTTCACCCTTCCCATTTTTCAAAGCAACGTCAAGGGCGTTGCGAGCGCAATGTCCAAGTAAGCGTTCTTTACTGCGGGTTGGAACCTGTGAGTGTGATGTAAAACCCAGACATCACGGTGTACGCGGGGAACACAAAAGGCAACTGCCGTCCGGTGGACGGCAGTTGCCTTGTCGACAAAGCAATGCGCGGAGTTACTTCTCCTGCTGCTTGCGCCAGCGAATTCCGGCCTCCAGGAAGCCGTCGATCTCACCGTTGAACACGGCCTCGGGGTTGCCCACTTCGTATTCCGTGCGCAGGTCCTTGACCATCTGGTACGGGTGCAGGACGTACGAACGCATCTGGTTGCCCCAGGAGTTGCCGCCGTCGCCCTTGAGGGCGTCCATCGCGGCCTGCTCCTCCTGGCGGCGGCGCTCAAGCAGCTTGGCCTGGAGCACGTTCATCGCGCTGGCCTTGTTCTGGATCTGCGAGCGCTCGTTCTGGCAGGAGACGACGATGCCGGTGGGGAGGTGGGTGAGGCGGACCGCGGAGTCGGTGGTGTTGACGCCCTGGCCGCCGGGGCCCGAGGAGCGGTACACGTCGACGCGCAGCTCGGACTCGTCGATCTCGATGTGGTCGGTCTGCTCGACGACCGGCAGGATCTCGACACCGGCGAAGGAGGTCTGGCGGCGGCCCTGGTTGTCGAAGGGCGAGATCCGCACCAGCCGGTGGGTGCCCTGCTCGACGGAGAGCGTGCCGTAGGCGTACGGCACGTGCACGGCGAAGGTGGTCGACTTGATGCCGGCCTCTTCGGCGTACGACGTCTCGTACAGCTCCGTCTTGTAGCCGTGGCGCTCGGCCCAGCGCAGGTACATACGCTGGAGCTTCTCGGCGAAGTCGGAGGCGTCGACGCCGCCGGCCTCGGCGCGGATGGTGACGACGGCCTCGCGGGAGTCGTACTCGCCGGAGAGGAGGGTGCGGACCTCCATCTCGTCCAGCGCCTTCTTGACGGCCGTGAGTTCGTTCTCGGCCTCGGCGCGGGTGTCCGGGTCGTCCTCCTCCTCGGCCATCTCGAAGAGGACCGAAAGGTCGTCGATCCGGCCGCGCAGAGCCTCGGTCTTGCGGATCTCGGCCTGGAGGTGGCTCAGCTTGCTGGTGACCTTCTGCGCCGCTTCCGGGTCGTCCCACAGGGAGGGCGCTGCCGCCTGCTCCTCAAGGACGACGACATCTGCCCTCAGCTTGTCCAGGTCCAGGACGGCCTCGATCGACTCCATGGTCGAGGAGAGGGACTTCAGCTCTTCGGATACATCGACGACTGCCACGCCCCCAGCGTAACGGCTCCGCCAAGCGGGGTGTGCGCGTGGTTGTAGAGCGAGGTCAGGGCGAGGCCGGTGCCGAGTTATTGGTGTCCGGGGAGTTCGCGCCGGAGTCGTCGCCCGACGTGGCCGCCCAGGTGCCGACCCCGACCGCCGCGATCAGGGCCACCGCCGCCGCCCCCAGCGTCAGCCGCCTGCGCCGGGTCGCCGCCCGGTGCCGGGCCGAGCCGGGGCGCGGGGCGCCGGCCGGGCGGGGTGCCCGTGCCGTCCCGCGCGGGCCGCCTGTCAGCTCGTCCGGTGCGGGGACCCGCATCGAGGTGTGGGTGTCCCGGTTGGAGTCGGCGGGCTTGGCGCCCGGCACCAGCGGTACGGCTCCGCGCCGTACGCGTTCCCCGCGCGCGGGGGTGGCCACCGGGTCCTCCTCCGGTTCCGCCTGCTCCTCCTCGGTGTCCGGCTCGTCCACGTCCAGCGGGGGCATCCCGGTCAGTATGGGGAGCTGTTCGCGCAGCCGGGCGGCGAGTTCGGAGGCCCGCAGCCGGGAGGCCGGGGCCTTCGCGAGGCACTGCACCATGAGCTGCCAGAGTTCGTCGGGGATCCCGGGCAGCGGTACGACGGTCTCGGTCACATGGCGGCGCAGCACCGCGCCGGGGTGGCCGCCGCCGAAGGGGGTGAAGCCGGCGAGGAGTTCGTACAGCACGGTCGCGAGGGCGTAGATGTCGACGGCCGCGCGCGGGGGCAGGCCCTCGACGATCTCGGGGGCGAGGTAGTCGGGGGTGCCGATGATCTTCGTGGCACGGGTGCGGCGCGGGGAGTCGATGAGTTTGGCGACCCCGAAGTCCGTCAGCAGCGCGGGGTGCGCGCCGCCGGGGCCGAGCGGTCCCTGCATGTCGAGGAGCACGTTCTCCGGCTTGACGTCCCGGTGCACGACCCCGGCCGCGTGGGCGGCGGCCAGTCCGTCCGCGATGTCGGCGACGATCGCCACCGCCGCCTCGGGGGCGAGCCGGCGTTCCCGGTCGAGACGGGTGCGCAGGTCGGTGCCGCGGACGAGGTCCATGACGAGGGCGAGGTCGTTGCCGTCGACGACCATGTCCCGTACGGACACGATGTTCGGGTGCTCCAGGCCGAGCAGGGCGGTGCGCTCCTGGACGAAGCGGCCGACCAGCTCCTGGTCGGACGCGAGGTCCTCGCGCAGCAGCTTGACGGCGACGGGCCCCTCGGGACCCTCACCCAGCCACACCGTGCCGGCGCTGCCCCGCCCCAGAATCTGGTTGGCGGTGTACCGGCTGCCGATCTTCCGTGCCAAGACTGCTCCTACCAGACGCGCGTGTTGTCGTTAAAACTACGCGTCGGATGGGCCAACCTTCACCGCGGCGACGGAAATCACCCACTGGGTGTCGACAAATCACCAAGCTCGCCGCTCAGTTGCCGCTACTCAGCTTCCCGATCCACCCGCTCACGGTGTCGTACATGTGGGTCAACTGCTGCCAGTAACCCCTGGTCGTGTGGAGCCAGTCCTGCAACGGGGTCAGCTCCCAGACCAGCCAGCCCGCGACGAAGAGCAGGACGATCGTGAACAGGCAGCCCTTCAGGCAGCCGAGTCCGGGGATCTTCATCGGGTTGGCGCTGCGCTGCCGGGGCTGGCGGGGCTCGCGCGCCGGCTCCTGCGGCCGCTGCTGGGGCTGCCGCGGCGGGGCGTACTGCTGCGGCTGGTGCTGCTGCGGATGGCCGTAGCCCTGCTGTTGCGGGCGCTGCGAGGGCCGCTGCTGCGGGCGCTGCGGGGAGGCCTGGCGGGGCTGCTGCTGTTGCTGCTGGGGGCGCGAGACCTGGCGCTGGGGGCGGCGGCGCAGCGGGTCCTCGCCCGGGTCGAGGTAGGGCTGGTACTGCGTCTGTTCGTTGCGGTCACGGGCCGCGCGGAGCTGGTTCTGCCAGGGGTGCGGCTGCTCGGGGCCGCCGCCGGACTGGTTCTGCCCGCCCTGTTGTCCCTGCTGGCCGTACGGGTTCTGCGGCATGACCGTGGTCGGGTCGGCCGCGCCGCGGTTGGGCATCACGGTGGTGGGGTCGGCGGCGCCCGCCGGGCCTCCGGTGTGCGGGAGCACGCTGGTCGCCGCGTTCGGGTCGTACGCGCCCGCGCCGTGCGAGAGGACCTGCGTCGGGTCCGCCGCGCCGGGCACGCCCGGTACGGCGGCGGGCGCGGGGTCGGGGGCGAGGAGCATCCCGACGCTCTCGGCGGCGGCGATCTGCGCGGAGTTCGCGTGCACACCGACGCCCTCGGCGACGACGCGCAGGCCCCGGGCGAGGTTCTGGGCGCTGGGCCGTTCCTCCGGGTTCTTGCGCAGGCAGCGCTCGATGACTGTCCACAGGGGGTCGGGGACCGTCGAGGGGCGGCGCGGTTCGGCGCTGAGGTGCTGGTGGAGGACTTCGAGGGCGGAGCCGCCGGAGAACGGCGGGTGGCCGGTGACCAGCTCGTACATCAGGATGCCGGCGCCGTAGATGTCCACGGCGGAGGTCTGCGGGCGGCCCTCGGCGGACTCGGGCGCGATGTACGCGGGCGTGCCGACGAACTCCTGGGTGCGGGTCAGCCCCGGGGAGTCGGCGAGGCGGGCGATGCCGAAGTCGGTGAGCAGCGGGTGCATCTGGCCGCCGCCCTGCTTGAGCAGGACGTTCGCCGGCTTCAGGTCGCGGTGCACGACGCCGTCGGCGTGGCTGGCGGCCAGCGCGTCGGCGACCTGGGCGGTGAGCAGGGCGGCGCCGACCGGGCTGAAGGGGCCGTTCTCGCGCAGGTAGTGGTGCAGGTCGGGGCCCTCGACGAGGTCCATGACAAGCGCCAGCAGATCGCCCTCGACGACCAGGTCGCGGACCCGGACGATGTTCGGGTGGGTCAGGCGCAGCAGCACCGACCGCTCGCGCAGGAACCGCATCACGATGTCGGGATCGTTCGCGAGCTCTTCCTTCAGGACCTTGATCGCGACGGTCTCGCCGGGCTGGCCCTGGACGGCCGCCTCGGCACCCGCGGTCTCGCGCTGGCGGGCCCGCCACACGGTGCCCGTGGCGCCGCGTCCGATCGGCTCCTCAAGCAAGTATTTGCTGCCTACCGGCCGCACGACTGCGCTCCCTGCTGCTTGCCTGTGTTCCGGTCCACTGTAGTGCCGCCCCTCTTGGGGCTATCTACGTAAGCATCGGCGTACATGTTCGGCATGCTCGCCTTACATGTTCGAAGGAAAGACGCTTACCCCGGTCTCCTGGTTGCCGAAGCCGGACATGACCGGTCTCACTCGATCACCGGTGCGGCACTGGTCAGGCACTTTTGGGGACAGAGCTGACCAATCAAGATCACTTGCTGCCGGGCCCCGGGCGCGTTGTCAGTGGCAGGTGCGAGGATGCGTGCAGTACTGGCCGATGTGCTCGTGTGGGGGCGGGGAGAAATCCGTGCCCGGGCAGAAGGGACCGCTGACGGCGATGCAGATCCGGCTGACCGTCGTAGACCCGCTGGGGCCGCCCGCGCAGCCGCGGGGCCGCTCCGCGAGCTGCGATGTGCTGGTCACCGCGCCCGCCGGCACGGCCCTGGCCGCGGTGGCCTCGGCGCTGGCCTCGGCGGTCTCCGCCGACGCGGCCGCCGCCCAGCCCGAGCGGAGCCGCGAGCCCGGCGGCCCGATCGTGCTGTACGCGGGCGTGGAGCGCCTGGACACCCAGCGCTGCACACTCGGCGAGCCCCCGTTGACGGACGGCGCGGTGCTCTCCCTGGGTGCCCCCGCCGAGCCCGAGGCCCATCCCGAGCTGGACGACGCCCCGACCCAGCTCCATGTGGTCGCCGGTCCGGACGCGGGCGGGGTGCACCTGCTGCACGGCGGGCAGATCCACATCGGCCGCTCCGCCGACGCCGACGTCCCGCTGGACGACCCGGACGTCTCGCGACTGCACTGCGCGGTGACGGTCGACCCCGGCGGCCGTGTCTCGGTGGCCGACCTGGGCTCGACGAACGGCACGACACTGGCGGGCACGCGCGTGGGCACCCGCCCCGTGCGCTTCGCCCCGGGGGCGCTGCTGCGCATCGGCGAGTCGGCCCTGCGGCTGACCCCGTCCGGCGGCCCGGGAGCGCGCGCCGAGACGGCCCCCGACGGCGAGGGGCACGTGCGCGTGTCCCCCGGCGCCCCCGCGGCGTCACGCGGCGAACCCCTCGTGGTGCCCGTCCAGGGCAGCGCCCCGAGCATCGAGCACCGCGTCGTCCAGGACGGCGGGGACACCCACGCCGGACGCTTCGGGATCTTCGGCGAGACCTCCGGGGACCAGAGCCCCGAAGAGCGGTTCGCCGCTCCTACGACGACCACCCGCATCCCCACCGAAGCCGACTCCGGCGACCACGGCGGACGCAAGGGCACACCGCTCCGGGGCACCGATGTGCCACCGGGTGTGCGCAGGCGCGGCGGGATCGGCAAGTGGGCGCGCCGCCTGACGGGCGGCCGCGACGAGCCGACGGCCGAGGACACCGAGGCCCCTTACGAGGCGTACGACGAGGAGGGCGCCGACGAGAGCGTGCCGCCCCCGCCCGTCGCCCTCCAGCAAGCGGACACCTGGCCCGACCCGGCGGCCCTCCTGCTGACGGCCCTGGGCCCGGGGCCCCGTCTGTGGGAGCGCGCCCCCGGTCATCCGGAGGCGCTCACCGTGCGGCTCGGTACAGCGGACCGGGCGACCCCGGACGGCTCGGCGCTGCTGCCCGCGGTGCCGGTGACCTCCGGGCTGCGCGAGGTCGGCGCGCTGGGCCTGGCCGGTCCGCGCGCGCGGCTCTCGGGGCTGGCCCGCGCGGTGCTGGCCCAGCTCGCCGCCCTGCACTCGCCCGACGCCCTGGAGATCGTGCTGATCAGCACGGACCGGGCGCGGTCCGTGGCCGAGCGCACCGCCGAGTGGTCCTGGCTCGGCTGGCTGCCGCATCTGCGCCCCGGGCACGGCCAGGACTGCCGTCTCCTCCTGGCCTACGACCGCGAGCAGGCCACAGCCCGCACCGACGAGCTCCTCCGCCGTCTGGAGGACCACGCCATGGACACACGCGGCGCGGGCCGCCCGGGCCTCGTCCCCGGCACCGCCTTCACCCCCGGCCGCCGCACACCGGGCATCGGCGCGCAACGCGGGTCCGCGGAGGGGCATTCGGGGACCCCCTCGCCCGTCCTCGCCCAACACGGCTCGGCGGACGGCCGGTTGGGGACCGACTCCGCACCACAGGCGGCCGAGGAGCGACACCGGCGCGCCGTGTCAGGTGCCACCACCAGGTACAGCACCAGCGACGAAGCCCACCATCACCGGTCCGGCACCCCGGACTTGTCGGATGCCGCCCGGCAGCGCCCGTCCGACACCGAGGCCGCCGATGCGGTCCGCGGCTCCGCCCACCGCCCTTCCTGGGCCCGCGCCGACGACGGTGACGGCTCGGGGGACGGTTTCGTGGGGCCGTACACCGTGCTCGTGGTGGACGGTGATCCCGGTGGGGCCGATGTGCGCGAGGCGGTGGCGCGGCTGGCGCAGGACGGGCCCCGGGCCGGTATCCATGTCCTGTGTCTCGCCGAGACGGAGCCGGCCTCACCCGCTTCGCCGGTGACGGAGACCTACGAGGCGGCGTGCACGGCGGCGCCGACGTTCCGGGAGTGCGGGGCGGTCGCCCTGCTCAGCGGTGATGTCGCCACGGCGCTGCGGCTGCTGCGGGTCGCCCGCGACTCCGGGGGTCCGGGGCCCGTCGGCCATGGCACCGTCGCCGCGGTGGACGCCGTCTCGCTCGCGTGGGCCGAGCGGTTCGCGCGGGCCCTGGCGCCGCTCAGGGCGGACGGTCCCGGCGGCGAGCGGCACACGCGCGTGTCGGCACCGCTGCCCCAATCCGCGCGCCTGCTGGACGAGTTGGGGCTGGCCCGGGCCACCCCGGCATCCCTGCTGGCGCGCTGGGCGGACGCGGGTGACGACAAGGAGGCGCTCGGCGGGCGGGCCTGGGCGGTGCTCGGGGCCGGACCGCGCGGGCCGGTCCACGCGGACCTCGCCACCGAGGGACCCCATCTGCTGATCGAAGGGCCGCCGGGCAGCGGCCGTACGGAGCTGCTGCGGGCCGTGGTCGCCTCGCTCGCCGCCGCCGAGCGCCCCGACCGGCTCGGCATCGTGCTGATCGACGGCCGGGACAGTGTCGGCGCGAGCGGCGGCCACGGCGAGGGCCTGCGGGTCTGCACCGACGTTCCGCATGTCACCACCCATCTCACCGCCAACGACCCCGTGCGCATGCGGGAGTTCGCGCAGTCCCTGAGCGCGGAGCTGAAGCGGCGGGCCGAGTTGCTGGGCCGGGTCGGCTTCGCCGAGTGGCACTCGCGGCACGAGGTGTCGGGCCGGATCATCGCCCAGCGCGGCGCGTCCGGCGCCGGTGATCTGGAGAGCCCACCCAGTTCGACGATCCGGCTGCGCCCCTCGGCGGCGGCTCGTCAACAGACCGAGGCGGCACCGCCGTTGCCCCGGCTGGTCGTGGTGGTCGACGACCTGGACGCGCTGGTGAAACCCCCGCTGGGCTCCCCGGGCCGGCCCGCCGCGGGTTCGGTGATACGCGCGCTGGAGGCGGTGGCCCGCGAGGGCGAGCGGCTCGGCGTGCACCTGGTGGCGGCGGCCGCCGCCGAGGCCCGTACCGCCGAAGCGGAACCCGCCCGGCACGCCACGCTCCGCGTCACTCTCGACCCGGTGACCCAGGGTCCGGACGAACCGGCCCCGGGGCGCGGTCACTTGGCCCTCCCGGGCGGCCGGACGACCCCCTTCCAGGGCGGTCGCGTCACGGGCCGTATCCCCCGCACGGCGACGCTGCGCCCCACGGTCGTCCCGCTGGAGTGGCACCGCATGGGCGACCCCCCTGCCCGCCGCCCGGTCCGCGAGCTGGGCAACGGACCGACCGACCTGGCCCTCCTGGCCAGCGCGCTGGAAAGGGCCACGCGTTCGGTGTCGGCGGCGGAGGTCCCCTCGCTCCTCTGATCGTTCGCACGTTGCTCCACAACCCCACGTCACGACCCAATTACGATCGATGTCTTGACAGCGGACGCCATCTTGCCGCGTGCAGGTACCGGGCGTAGACCAGTGCGCACGGAAGCGTTCGAGCGTTCGACGAGGAACGAAGAACGGGGCAGTGATGCGCAGCACGAGCAGCACACACCGGACACGCACCACCGTACGCACAGCGGCGGTCGTCGCCGCGGGGGCACTGACGCTCTCGCTCACCGCCTGTGGAGGCAGCGACAACAAGAGTGACGACAGCACATCCAGCAGTCCCTCGCAGACCGCCGGCACGGTCACCCTCCCCAAGCTGAACGGCGAGACCCTCGAAGTGGCCGCCGTGTGGACGGGTGCCGAGCAGAAGAACTTCAAGGCGGTTCTCGCGGAGTTCGAGAAGCGCACGGGCGCCAAGGTCACCTTCGTGCCCGCCCAGGACCCGATCATCAACTTCCTCGGCTCGAAGGTCGCGGGCGGCCAGCCGCCGGACATCGCGATGCTGCCGCAGCCCGGCGCCATCAAGCAGGCCGTCGACAAGAAGTGGGCCAAGCCCCTCGGCGCCGACGCGATCAAGGAACTCCAGAAGAACTACTCGCAGGGCTGGCAGGACATCGGCAAGGTCGGCGGCAAGCAGTACGGCGTGTACTACAAGGCCGCCAACAAGTCGCTGATCTGGTACAACGCCAAGGTCTTCGAGAACGCGGGCGCCAAGGAACCCAAGACCTGGCAGGACCTGCTGTCCACCGCGCAGACGGTCTACGACTCCGGGGTCACCCCGTTCTCGGTCGCGGGCGCGGACGGCTGGCCGCTCACCGACTGGTTCGAGAACGTGTATCTGTCGCAGGCGGGCCCGGAGAAGTACGACCAGCTCGCCCAGCACAAGATCAAGTGGACGGATCCCTCCGTGAAGGAGGCCCTCACCACGCTCGCCCAGATCTGGGGCAAGAAGGGCTATGTCGCGGGCGGTGCGAACGGCGCGCTGCAGACGGAGTTCCCCGCGTCCGTGACGCAGACGTTCACCGGCGGCGACCAGCCGAAGGCCGCGATGGTCTACGAAGGCGACTTCGTGCAGGTCAACATCGGTGAGACCAAGGCGAAGGTGGGCACCGACGCGAAGGTGTTCCCGTTCCCCGCGGTGGGTTCCAGCGCGCCCGTGGTCTCCGGCGGTGACGCGGCCGTCATCCTGAAGGACTCCAAGGCGTCCCAGGCGCTGGCCACGTTCCTGGCCTCGCCGGACGCGGCGACGATCCAGGCGAAGCTCGGCGGTTATCTCTCCCCCAACAAGAACGTGCCGGACTCGGCGTATCCGAACGCGGTGCAGCAGAAGATCGCCAAGTCCCTGATCGCCTCCGGCGACGACTTCCGCTTCGACATGTCGGACCAGGCCCCGCAGGCGTTCGGCGGCACCCCCGGCAAGGGCGAGTGGAAGGACCTCCAGGACTTCCTGAAGAACCCGACGGACATCGCGGGTACGCAGGCGCAGTTGGAGAAGGACGCGGCGGCGGCGTACGCGAGCGGGAGCTGAGCCCGACATGGCATCGGCAGCGGCGGAGGCCCCCGGGGCCTCCGTCCCTCCCCGCCCGCGCAAGAGCGTGACCGGCACCCGCAGGACCGTGGCAGTGCTGTTCCTGCTGCCCGCCCTGGTGCTGCTCGGCGCGCTCGTGGTCTACCCGATCGGGTACTCGCTGGTGCGCAGCTTCGGCAACCAGGCCGGCGACGGCTTCGCCGGATTCGACAACTACAAGGCCCTGTTCACCGACGACGGCATCCGCACCGCCCTGAAGAACAACGTCATCTGGGTGATCTTCGCTCCCACGGTCGCCACCGCCCTCGGTCTGATCTTCGCGGTGCTGACCGAACGGGTGCGCTGGGGAACGGCGTTCAAGCTGGTCGTCTTCATGCCGATGGCGATCTCCATGCTGGCCGCCGGCATCATCTTCCGCCTCGTCTACGACCAGGACCCGCACAAGGGGGTCGCCAACGCGGTCTGGGTCGGCATCCACGACACCTTCGCCTCGTCGTCGGCGTTCCCCAACGCCCACCCGGGCCGCGATTCGCCGCTCAAGGCGGACCACGGCGGCTTCATCACCAGTACGACGGTCCACACCGGCCAGACCATCACGCTCCCGCTGGTCGGGGTCGCCCCCGACCAGATGCCCGACAGCGCGAAGAAGGCCGTGGCGGCGAAGGCGGAACCGGGAAAGATCACCGGCACCACCTGGCAGGACTTCACCCGTGGCAAGGGCGTCGGCAAACTCGGCGGGGTCGACCCGTCCGAGCTGGGCTACGGCGGCATGAGGATCGAGGCGGTCAAGGGGGGCAAGGTGGTCGCCTCGACGAAGGCCGCGGGCGACGGCACCTTCACGCTGCCCGCCAAGGCCGACGGGGCCCAACTCCGGCTCCCCGCAGGCAACTTCAAGCAGCCATACAACGGTGTGGAGTGGCTGGGCCCGTCGCTGGTGACGCCGGCCATCATCGGGTCGTACGTGTGGATGTGGGCCGGGTTCGCGATGGTGCTGATCGCGGCCGGGCTCGCGGGGGTGCCGCGTGAGCTGCTGGAGGCGGCGCGGGTCGACGGTGCCAACGAGTGGCAGGTGTTCCGCAGGGTCACGGTGCCGCTGCTGGCGCCGGTGCTCGCGGTCGTCGTCGTCACACTGATGATCAATGTGCTGAAGATCTTCGACCTGGTCTTCATCATCGCCCCCGGCTCCTCGCAGGACGACGCCAACGTGCTGGCCCTGGAGCTGTACCGGAAGGGCTTCTCGGAGGACCAGCCCGGTATCGCCAGCGCGATCTCGGTGTTCCTGCTGCTGCTGGTGATTCCGGTGATGCTCTTCAATGTGCGGCGGCTACGGCGGGAGGTACGGCGATGACGACGCATGCCGGAAGTCCCGGGCAGACAGGGCCGGTTGAGGTCGTCAAGGCGCGGGAGTCGCTCGGTGCCAGGCTCGCGGGGCTGGCGAGCGGGGGCCTGGTCCGGGTGTTCCTGATCGTCGTCGGCCTGTTCTGGCTGGTGCCGACGATCGGACTGCTGCTGTCCTCGCTGCGCTCGCCGGAGGACATGAACGCGAGCGGCTGGTGGAAGGTCTTCAGCCAGCCCTCCCAACTCACCTTCCACAGCTACAGGACGCTCCTGGAGAACAGCGACATCACCAACTCGCTGTGGAACACCGTCCTGATCACGGTCCCGGCGACGGTCCTGGTCGTGGTGATCGGCGCGCTCGCGGGCTACGCGTTCGCGTGGATGGAGTTCCCGGGCCGCGACTGGTGGTTCCTGGGCGTGGTCAGTCTGCTGGTCGTGCCGGTGCAGGTCGCGCTGATCCCGATCGCCGAACTCTTCGGAAAGATCGGCCTGTTCGGGACCATCTTCGGGGTGATCCTGTTCCATGTCGGCTACGGACTGCCGTTCGCGGTGTTCCTGCTGCGGAACTTCTTCGCGGAGATCCCCCGCGAACTTCTGGAGGCGGCCCGCCTCGACGGAGCCGGTGAACTGCGCCTGTTCGCCCGCGTCGTGATGCCGCTCGGCGGGCCCGCGATCGCGAGCCTGGGCATCTTCCAGTTCCTGTGGGTGTGGAACGACATGCTGGTCGCGCTGGTGTTCACCAAATCGAGCACCCAGCCGATCACGGTCGCACTGCAGACCCAGGTACGTCAGTTCGGCAACAACATCGACGTACTGGCGCCCGGTGCGTTCATCTCCATGGTGATCCCGCTGGCCGTGTTCTTCGCCTTCCAGCGGCAGTTCGTCTCCGGAGTGATGGCGGGCGCGGTCAAATAGGCATAAAGCGCAAGCAGTTCGAGGGGTGGGCCCGTCACCGGCCCGCCCCTCTCTGTTCACCGTGCGTCCCCCGTATGCCGTACGCGCCGTAACCAAGTCACTCCATCGGCCGTTCCCGGGCAGAACGCCCGCGCCGACCGACCCATGGATGTCCCTTGCCCAGGTTCAGTGTCATTGTCCCCGCGTACATGGTCCAGGCGTACCTGCACGAGTGCCTGGAATCGGTGCTCTCCCAGTCGTATCCCGATCTGGAGCTGATCGCGGTCGACGACTGCTCGCCGGACGGCTGCGGCGCGATCATCGACGAGTTCGCGGCCCGGGACTCCCGCGTGCGGGCCGTCCACCTCTCCGAGAACCAGGGCCTCGGACGCGCGCGCAACGCCGGTCTGGAACAGGCGACCGGCGACTACCTGATCTTCCTCGACAGCGACGACACGCTCACGCCCGACGCGCTGCGCTCGATCGCCGACCGCGTCAAGGAGACCGGCGAGCCGGATGTCCTGGTCTTCGACTACGCCCGCACCTACTGGTCGGGGGAGGTCCAACGCAACAAGGTGGCCGCCCAGTTGACCGAACAGGGCCCGGCCCCCTTCCGGCTGGAGGACCGACCCGGCCTGCTCCGGGTCATCATGGTGGCCTGGAACAAGGCCTACCGGCGGGAGTTCGTCGAGCGCGAGGGCTTCGCCTTCCCGTCCGGCTACTACGAGGACACCCCGTGGACCTACCCGGTGCTGATGGCGGCGGAGACGATCGCGACCCTCGACCGGGTCTGCGTCCACTACCGCCAGCGCCGCCAGGGCAACATCCTCGGCACCACCAGCCGTCGGCACTTCGACGTCTTCGACCAGTACGACCGGGTTTTCGCGTTCCTCGACGCGCGCCCCGAACTCGCCCAATGGCGGCCGGTGTTGTTCCGCCGCATGGTCGACCATCTGGCGACGGTGTTCACCAAACCCGACCGGCTGCCGCGCGGTACCCGCGCCGAGTTCCTGCGCAAGGCCCGTGCCCACTACCGGCGTTACCGCATCCCCGGCACGGCGGTCCCGCTGCGCACCCGGCTGCGGCACACGTTCGTGCACTTCGGCGTGCACCGCACATTCCGGGCCGTGCAGCGGGCGATGACCTGGCGGCGCAGAGCGGTCAAGCTCACCGCCAAACTCCTGCGCACCCTCAGGGCGGCGGTCCTGCAACTGCACTACCGGGTCCAACTCAGGCTCCCGCTACGGGATCGCGCGGTGTTCGCCGCCTACTGGGGACGCGGCCACAGTTGCAACCCGGGTGCGCTGGAGACCGCGTTCCGCACCCACGCCCCGCACATCCGCACCGCATGGATCGCCCGCCCCGAGCACCACCACACGATCCCGGCCCCCACCCGCCGGCTGCGCCCGAACACCGCCGCCTACTGGACGGCGCTGGCCCGCTCCAAGTACCTCGTCAACAACGTCAACTTCGACCGCCGACTGGTCAAGCGCCCCGGCCAGACCCTGATCCAGACCCAACACGGCACCCCGCTCAAGCACATGGGCCTCGACCTACAGGAACGCCCGGCAGCCGCAAGGGACATGGACTTCGGCGAACTCCTCAAAGGCGTCGACAAGTGGGACCACGTCCTGTCCCCCAATCGCCACACCACCCTGACCTGGGAGCGGGTCTACCCCGGCAGCTACACCACGCTCGCCTACGGCTATCCCCGCAACGACGTGTTCCTGCAGGCGACTTCGGCCGATGTGGCCCGGCTGCGCGAGTCCCTCGGCATCCCGCCCGACACGATCGCCCTCCTCTACGCCCCGACCCACCGCGACTACCGCCGGACCCAACGCGCCCACCTCGACCTCGACCGCGTCCTGCGCCGCCTCGGCCCGCGCTTCGTGGTGCTGGCCCGCGCCCACTACTGGCACGGGGGCCCGCTGGGGCCCGTCGAGAAGGTCCTCGCCTCCGGCCGGATCATCGACGTCACCGACCACCCGAGCGTCGAGTCGCTGTGCCTGGCCTCGGACGCGCTGGTCACCGACTACTCGTCCCTGATGTTCGACTACGCCAACCTCGACCGGCCGATCGTCATCCACGCCGACGACTGGGAGGCCTACGAGGCGGCCCGCGGCACCTACTTCGACCTGCGGGCCTTCCCGCCGGGCGCGGTCGCGCGCAGCGAGGACGAACTGATCGACATCTTCGCCACCGACCACTGGCGCGGCTCCCGCTCGGCCCAGCTCCGCGCCGCGTTCCGCGAGCGCTTCTGCCCCTACGACGACGGCCGCGCCGCCGAACGAGTCGTACGCCATGTGGTGTTGGGCGAGACGGACCTCCCACCGATCGTCCCGCTCGCCGACCGGCACCCGGTGCCGTCGGCCGCCGCGAGCCTCACCCGCTCCCCCATCGCCACCGTGCCGCAGCCCACGGCGTCCCTGCCCATCACCGACCGCCTCTGAACGCCGTTCCCACACCGGGGAGTCCGCATGCCTTCCAGCCCCTCGCGGCCGACACCGACCCGGCCGTCCACCTGGCGCCCGGACGGGCGGCCCGGCCGTCGCGCGCACTGACCCGGACCTGAACCGGAGTCGATCCGGACCACTGGAGAAAGAGCAGAATGCCCCGCTTCAGCATCATCGTCCCGTCCCACGGAGTGGCCGGCCGACTGTCCCAGGCCCTGGACTCGGTCCTCGCGCAGTCCTACGGCGACTTCGAGCTGATCCCGGTCTGCGACGCCCCCGGCTCCCCCGCCGCCGACGTCGCCGCCGCTCACGCCGGGCGGGACTCCCGGGTGGCCCCGGTGCACTCACCACCGCCCGCCGGCCTGAGCGGGGCCCGCAACACCGGCCTGCGAGCGGCGACCGGCACCCACGTCCTGTTCCTGGACGGCGACGACACCCTCGCCCCGGGAGCGCTGGCCGCGCTGGACGCCCGGCTGACGGAGACCGGGGACCCTCAGGACATCGACGTCCTGTACTTCGAGCACGAGCGGACCCCTTGGTGGGAGGGCGAGCCCACCAACCCGGCCGCTCCGCTGCTGGCGAAGACCCCGCCAGGTGCCTTCTCTCCCGCACAGGCACCGCAGTTGACGGGCAGTCAGCTCCCGGCGTGGAGCGCGGCCTACCGCCGCGCCTTTCTCACCGAGCACCAACTCGCCTTCCCTGATGGCCCGTTCACGGACCTCGGCTGGGGCGGCCTGGTCGCCGTCGCCGCCGAGCGGGTCGCGGTGCTGCGCTCGGTGGTCGTACGGCATCTGCTGCGCAGGCAGGGCAGCCGGCTCAACCTGCCGGGCGCGCACCATCACCAACTCCTCGACCAGGTCGACCTGGTGCTCACGGCGGCGCGGGAGCTGGCTCCCGAGCGGTCGCACGCGCTGTTCGAGCAGGTCTTCGCGGTGGTGCTGAAGACGGCGTCCCGTCCCGAACGCCTGCCGTCCGGGCACCGCGCCTTCTTCCGGCGGGCCGGACGGCTGTACCGGAGTCACCGGCCCGCCGGTTTCCGTACGCCGGGCGGGAGTCTGGGAGTGCAGCACCGGCTGCTGGCGTCGGGGGCGTACTCGGCGTTCCGGGCCCTGCGCGGCGCCAACCGGTCGGCCTCGGAAGCGGCCGAGCGGGTCCCCCGCCCCCGGATGCTCCGCACCCGGCTGCGCTACGCCCGCGATCTGCGCCGCCCGCTCGACCCCAACCTGGCTGTCTACTGCGCCTATTGGGGCCGGGGGTACGCATGCAGCCCGGCCGCGATCCACGCCAAGGCCAACGAGCTCGCCCCGCACATCCGCTCGGTGTTCCTGGTCGAGCCGGACGCGGTGGACGCCGTACCGAAGGGCGTCGAGCACGCCGTCATCGGCAACCGGAAGTACTGGGAGGTGCTGGCTCGGGCCAAGTACCTGGTGAACAACGCCAACTTCGCGGAGGGCGTCGTCAAACGGCCCGGCAGCGTGCATGTCCAGACCCAGCACGGGACCCCGCTGAAGAAGATGGGCGTCGACCAGTCGACGTACCCGGTGGTGGCCGCGGCGACCGGCAGCTTCGCCAAGTTGCTGGGCAGAGTGGACCGTTGGGACTACAACATCTCCTCGAACCGGCACTCCACCCAGATGTGGGAGCGCGCCTTCCCTGGCCAGTACGAGACGTTGGAGTACGGCTATCCGCGCAACGACGTCTACTACACGGCGACCGCCGACGAAGTCGCCCGCATCCGGCGCGAGTTGGGCGTCCCGGAGGGCAAGACGGCCGTCCTGTACGCGCCCACCCACCGCGACTACCAAACCGGTTTCGACACCGGTCTCGACCTGGAGGCCTTCTGCGCGGCGGTAGGCGATGACGTGGTGGTGCTGCTGCGCGCCCACTACTTCTACGACCAGGGCCGGGCGAAGAGCAGCGGCCGGATCATCGACGTGACCGGGCACCGGTCCTCCGAGGACGTGTGCCTGGCCGCCGACGCGCTGGTCACGGACTACTCGTCGATCATGTTCGACTACGCCAACCTCGACCGGCCGATCGTCGTGTACGCCGACGACTGGGAGGTCTACCGGGAGACGCGGGGCGTCTACTTCGACCTCATGGCGGCCCCGCCCGGCCCGGTCGCCCGCACGCCCGAGGAACTGGCCCAGGTGTTCCGCGACGGCTCGTACGCGGGAGCCGCAGCCGCCGCGCTGCGGGCCGAATTCCGGTCCCGTTTCTGCGAGTTCGACGACGGAATGGCCGCCGAGCGGGTCGTACGCCGGGTGTTCCTCGGTGAGCCGCCGGAGGCGATCCCGCGCGTGATCCCGCTCGCGGAGCGCGTCCCGGCTCCCGCCGCCACTCTCGTAAGGAGCTGAACCCGAAGTGCCCCGCTTCAGCGTCATCGTCCCCGTCTTCAAGGTGCAGGGCTTTCTGCGCGAGTGCCTCGACTCGGTCCTGGAGCAGTCCTACCGGGACATCGAGGTGATCGCCGTTGACGACCGGTCGCCGGACGGCTGCGGCGCGATCCTCGACGAGTACGCGGCCCGCGACCCGCGCGTGAGCGTGTTGCACCTGCCGGAGAACGTCGGTCTCGGCCGCGCCCGCAACGCCGGACTGCCGCTGGCCACCGGCGACTTCCTGTTCTTCCTCGACAGCGACGACACCCTCACCCCGGGCGCCCTGCGCGCGATGGCCGACCGGCTCGACGCGACCGGCGACCCGGACGTCCTGGTCTTCGACTACGCGCGCACCTACTGGTGGGGCGGCACCCGGCGCAACGTCCTCGCGCACGTCCTCACCGAGGTCGACGGCACCTTCACGGTCGCCGAACACCCGGAGATCCTGGACCTGTTGATGGTCGTGTGGAACAAGGTGTACCGCCGCGAGTTCGTGCACAAGCACGCCTTCGAGTTCCCGCCGGGCTACTACGAGGACACACCCTGGACGTTCCCGGTGCTGCTCAGCGCCGAGCGGATCGCCACCCTCGACCGGATCTGCCTGAACTACCGGCAGCGGCGGCAGGGCAACATCCTCTCCACCACCAGTCGCAAGCACTTCGACATCCACGACCAGTACGAGCGGGTCTTCGCGTTCGTCGACTCCCGCCCCGAACTCGCGAGTTGGCGCCCCTACCTGCACCGCAAGATGGGCGAGCACTGTCTCGACATCCTCGGCAAGCCGGACCGGCTGCCCCCCTCCGACAAGGCCGAGTTCTTCCGCCGTACGGCCGAACTGTTCGCCAAGCACAAGCCCGCGGGCGTGCCGGTGGACACCGAAGTCCGTGTCCTGGAGGGCAGTTACGCGCTGTACCGGGTCAGGCGGCAGGCGGGCCGGGCAGGCCGACTGCTCGAAGGACGGGCGCTGCAAGCACGCAAGTCGGTGGCCGCACGGGTCAAGGGCGGCTGGGCCGCGCTGCACGCCCGCCGGTCGCTCGACCCCAACCTCGTTGTCTACTCGGCCTTTTCGCATCTCGGGGTCCTCGGCGACCCGGCCGCCGTCTACCACAAGGCGAAGGAGATCGCCCCGCATCTGAGGGGCGTGTGGGTGGTCCGCGACGCCGAACAGGCCGCGCTGCTCCCGCCGGACGTCGAACACGTCCTCCTCGAAACCCTGCGCTACCGCCAACTCACCGCGCGCGCCAAGTACTTCGTCAACAACGTCAACTGGCCCGGCACCCTCGTCAAGCGCCCCGGCAGCGTCCACATCCACACCCACCAGGGCACCCCGCTCAAGTACATGGCGGTCGACCTGCTGGACAAGCCCGGCGCCCGGTACGGCGTCGACGTCCCGCAGATGCTGCGCCGCGCCGACCGCTGGGACCACAGCCTGGTCGCCAACCGGCACTCGGAACTGGTGTGGGAGCGGGCGTACCCCTGTCACTTCACGTCGGCGCGGACGGGCAGCCCGCGCAACGACGTCCTGGTCGGGGCACCACCCGAGGCAGGCGCGGCCGTTCGCGACCGGCTCGGTATCCCCGCCGACCACACGGTCGTGCTGTACGCGCCGACCCGCCGCGAGTACAGCCGGGGCGGACACGTCGACCGTCTCGACCTGGCCCGGTTCGCCGAGGACCTCGGCCCGGAGCACACCCTCGTCGTACGCCTCCACCCCACCCTCGCCACCGGTCCCGCGCGCGGTCTCGGCCTCGCGGACCTGCACCGGCGCGGTGTCCTGGTCGACGCGACCGACGAACCGTCCGTCGAGGACGTCATGTTGGCCTCGGACGCGCTGGTCACCGACTACTCGGCCCTGATGTTCGACTACGCCAACCTCGACCGGCCGATCGTCATCCACGCCGACGACCGAGAGGCGTACGAAGCCAGCAGAGGCACCTACTTCGACGTCACCTCCGCGCCACCGGGTCATGTGTCCGGTTCCTACCGGGAGTTGGCGTGGCTGTTCGCGTCGGGCGCCTGGCGGGACGAGGACGCGGCACGGCTGCGGGCCGAATTCCGGTCGCGCTACTGCGAGTTCGACGACGGGAGGGCCGCCGAGAGGGTCGTACGCACACTGCTGCTCGGCGAGGACGACTGGCGGCCGGATCCCGGATCCGCCGCACGGGTTCCCTCCCCCGCCGCCGGTCACGACCAGTTGGCGTCCTCATGAGGCCCCGCACCTGGGTGCTGCTGCTGGCCGCCGTGTTCGCGGTGCTCCAACTCGCCAACGTCACCGGGCGGGACACCCCCGACACCAAGAACTACCTGTCGTACGCGCTGAGTCTGCGCGGGGAGAGCAAGCGCGAGGCGGCGGCCGTCACCATCGACTACTACTGCGCGAGCAAGGGGGCGACCGCGCGGCGCGACCAGTCCGTGAACGTGCGGAACTTCCACGGCAAGGACCCGGCGGCGCGGGTCGCGAAGAAGTGCCGGGCCGCCCAGTGGCGGGTGGTGGACGCGCAGCAACGGGCCGGGAACAAGGGCGGGTTCATCACGCCGTTCATGTCCGAGCGGTTCATGCGGATCTTCGAGGTGCGGCCCGGATACCCGGTGTTCCTGGTGCCGTTCGTCACGCTGCTCGGCCCGGTCTGGGGGCTGTGGTCGGCGAGTGTCGTCCTCACCGTCGCGGGCGGCATCCTCGCGTTCCTGATCCTGCGCACCCTGTCCGTGTCGGTCCCGCTCGCGCTGACCGGGCAGGCCCTCTACTACGTCCTGCCGTGCGGCACGACCGCGATGCGCCCCATGACCGAGGGCCTGATGATGGCCCTGACCCTGGCGGCGGTGTGGGGCTGCGCGCTGGTGTCACAGGGGCGCCGTACGCGCGCCGGACTCGCCCTGATCGGCGGCTCCTTGCTCCTGCTCTTCACGGTCAAGCACTCGCAGGCCCTGTTCCTCGGGCTGTGCCTGGCCGGTGCGGGCGCCCTGGTCGCCGTACGACGGCGTCGGCGGGCGTGGTGGGCGGTCGCCGCGCTCGGCGGGGCGGCCGCAGTGGGAACGCTGTTGCTGGCGAGTCTTCTGCGCTATCCGTCGCAGACCGACAGCCTCCAGGACCTGCTCACCGATCACTACGCCTACCCCGACCGCACCCGGCTGTGGCCCGAATTCCTGCATCTGGAGGCGAACTTCTGGCTGGAGTGGACGCGGCAGCAGTTGTGGCAGCCGATGCTCGTGGCGGCGCTGGGCGCCGGGGCGTGGGGTGCGCTGCGGCGGCCGGTGTTCGGGGTGTTCCTGATCGGGGCCGCGTTCACCGGGATTCTCACGCAGGCCGCCCACCCCGACATCAGTGTGTGGGGTGGGCGGTTGATCGTGCTGGTGTGGCTGCTGCCGGCGGTCGGGGTGCCGTTGCTCCTGGAGACCGTCGTCCGCGGGAAGGCGGTCGTGCCGGTGCCGGTCCAGGCGCAAGGGCAGGGGCTCGACGGGCAGGCCCACTCGATGCGGTGAGGCGACTACTCGATGACGAGGTCGACCTCTATGTTGCCGCGGGTCGCGTTCGAGTAGGGGCAGACCTGGTGGGCGGTCTCGACCAGCTTGCGGCCGGTCGCCTCGTCCAGGGTGTCGGGCAGCTCGACGCGCAGGGTCACCTTGAGGCCGAAGCCCTCGCCCTGCTTGCCGATGCCGACCTCGGCGGTCACGGCGGCGTCGGTGACGTCGACCTTCGCCTGCCGGCCGACGAGGCCGAGGGCGCTGCCGAAACAGGCGGCGTAACCGGCGGCGAAGAGCTGCTCGGGGTTGGTGCCCTGGCCGTTGCCGCCCATCTCCACCGGAATGCCGAGCTGAAGGTCGATCTTGCCGTCGTTGCTGACCGCGCGGCCGTCACGGCCGTGGGTGGCGGTGGCTACGGCGGTGTAGATCGCGTCCATGGAAACCATCCCTCTCGGAACTTACGGAACTTTCGAAACTTCGGAAGTCTTGACGGAGGTGCCCGGCCCGGGTGCCCGGACCGCCTCACGGCGATAATTAGAGCACACAATTCAATTGCACACAACTAAATGGCTCGCTGGCGCTATCCTGGAACCATGACCACCACTCCCACCACCGACTGGCTCCGCCTCGACCAGCAGATCTGCTTCTCCCTGAACGCCGCGTCCCGCGCGTTCGGCGGTGTCTACCGCGTGATCCTCAAGGATCTCGGACTCACCTACCCGCAGTACCTGGTGATGCTGGTGCTGTGGGAGCACGGCGAGCTACCCGTCAAGAAGCTCGGCGAACACCTGCGACTGGACTCCGGCACTCTGTCCCCGCTGCTCAAGCGGCTGGAGACGGCCGGTCTGGTACGGCGTGAGCGCAGCGCCCGCGACGAGCGCTCGGTGGAGGTACGGCTCACCGATGAGGGCGTCGCCCTGCGCGAGCGCGCCCTTGAGGTACCGCGGCGCATCGTGGGCGCGACCGGCTTCGACGTCGAGGAGATCCGCGCCCTGCGCGAACGCCTCGACGAACTCACCGGCGCGCTGGACGCGGCGACACTGGAGCAGTCGTAGCCACCACCGGGTCCAGCGACCGCGGTGGCATCCGGCGGATGTAGAGGGCGAGCTTCACACGCCCGCTCACATACTCCCGCCCACGCGCGAACTCCCCGTCCACCACGTCGAGTTTGACCCGGTCGGTGGGGTCCCCGGGCACCCAGCGGGACGGCAGCAGATTCGACTGCGCGACGATCCACACCCGGTCCACCCCGGCGAGCCGCGCCCGCAGCTGCCCCGGCGCCACCTCGCGCCCGCTCAGCGTCCCTGACCTGGCCCCCGACTCCGCCAGCGCCAGGTCCCGCGCACCGACGAACGGTCCCGGGTACGCGGACGCCGTCACCCGCCAGGACGACGGCAGGAACAGCACGGGATCACCGGGCCGCAGCTCACGACCGGCGAGCGCGGAGATGACGGCGAGGTTCTCGGGACGGCGGTCCGCGTCACGGTCGCTCCGGTAGGCGGGGAGACCGTGGAGGAAGGGGACGGCTACGGCGAGGACCCCGGCGAGAGTGATGAGGGAGGTGCGGGGGGTGCGGTGGCTGCGGGTTGCAGGGGTGGAGCGAGCGTCCAGTGGTGATTCGGGCTCACGGTCAACTCCGGTCGGCTGTACGTGACTTGAGCCTCCGGTTCCGAGGCGGTGACCGCCGGAGGCCTGCGCGCCGACCAACTGGGGGCGACTCTCGGCTCCGGCCGCCTCGACCGCTCGGGCCCGCGCAGGGTCGGCTTCCGGCCGTGGGAGAGCGCCGGCTCGCAGCCGGTCCGCCAGCTCCAGCAGCCGGTCCGCCCCCGCCGCCACCAGCAGTGGCGCCCCCGCGAGCGCGTACAGCACATACCGCTCGTGGAACAGCGGCCGGAACTGCGACACCGTCAGCAGGATCGCCGGTGGCACCACCAGCAACGGCAGGGCGACCGACGCGAGCCGTCCCGTGCCGAGTCCCGCCAGGATCAGCAGGACCGAGGTCCACAGGACGACCCCGGTCGGGGTGACGGCGAGGAACTCGCGGGCCAGCCGCTCCGTCGTGTCCCGGTCCGGCACTCTCAGCCAGGCCACCTGCCCTGACTGGCGTTGGGACACCCAGGCCAGGGGCAGCAGGACGACCACCGCCACCCCCGCCGCGCGGGCCCAGCCGGCCCACACCGCCCTGGGCACCCGCGCAGCCGCCAGCGTCAGCGCGTGCGCGCAGAGAACGAGGACCGCGAACTCGTGCAGCAGAAAGGTCACGGCGAGGACAGCGCCGTACGGCCACCACGACCGCCCGTCCAGCGCCCGCACCAGGAGCAGCGTCGCGCCCGCCACACCGGCCGCGACGAGGGCGTAGGACCGGCCCTCCTGGGCGTAGTGGCCGATCAGCGGGGTGATCGCGTAGAGCAGGCCGGCCCAGAGGCCGACGCGGGGGCGGGCCAGACGTACTCCGAGGGCCGCGACCAGGCCCGCCGCCGCGGCGGCTCCGCAGACGGACGGCAGCCGGAGGGCCACCTCGCCGGGGTGGACGGCGAGGACGGCGTGCATGAGGAGGTAGTAGAGGCCGTGCACCGCGTCCACGCCGTGCAGCAGCCGCCAGATCTGCGGCACCGTGCGCCGCCCGACCAGTAAGGTGACGGCCTCGTCGCCCCACATGCCGCCGCGGTCGAGGCCCCACAGCCCCAGCGCGAGCATGACGGCCACCGGCACGGCCACGGCCACGACCTCCGCGCGCGTCCGTCGCGCGCGCCCGTACTCACCCTCACTTTGGCTGTCCACCCGGCTGATTTTGTACTGCTGGCAAGCTCTTACCGACGATTGACGGTGTATTGGCATTCCTGCGGCATTCACCCGGCTTACGATCCGCGATGATGAACGCCGTCCGCGGACACCGCCACCTCGCCCTCGTCCTCGCCTGGCTCGCCACCCGCGCGGGCATGTTGCTCCTCCTCGCCCTCGACGGCCGCCCGCTGCTCGGCGGGGGCGACGTCGGGCGTGAGGTGTGGAAGCTGTACCACCAGTGGTACGGCGTCCTGTCGCACGGCGCGTTCCCGGCGCACGACCCCATGTGGCAGTACCCGCCGGGCGCCGGCCCCGTCCTGCTGGCCCCGGCGCTGCTGCCGGGCCTGACGTACTTCCAGGCGTTTGTCGCCCTCACCGTCGCCACCGACGCCCTGATCACCCTGACCCTGGTCCGCGCGGGCGCCCGTCCCGGGCACGGCCTGCGCGGCGCCGCGTACTGGATCTGCGGCCTCCCCCTCCTCCTCCACATCCCGTTCGTCCGCTACGACGTGCAGGTCACGGCGTTCGCCGTCATCTCCCTGTTGACGTTGTCGCGCTCCACGCGCGCGTGCGGCGCGTTCGCGGCGTTGGGCGCGCTGGTGAAGGTGTGGCCGGGGCTGGTGCTGCTGGGGATGCCGAGGGGGCGGACGACGCGGTCGGTGTGGTCGTGGGCGGTGGGGACGGGGGTCTTGTCGCTCATGATGCTCGTGGTCTTGTTCAACAATCCTTTCGCCTTCTTGCGTCAACAGGGCGCCCGGGGCGTACAGATCGAGTCACTCGGCGGCACGGCCCTCGGTCTGGCGACCCACGTCGGCTGGCCGGGCCGGGTGCGCTACCAGTACGGCGCGATGGAGTTCACGGGACCGTACGTCTCCGCCGTCGCAGACGCCTCCCTCGCGCTCACGGCGGTCGCCTTCGGGCTGCTGCTCCTGTGGCGGATCCGGACCCGCCGCTGGACCGACGCGACGCCGTACGACGCCGCGCTGAGCGCCGTCCTGCTGTTCACCGTGACCAGCCGGGTGATCAGTCCCCAGTACATGATCTGGCTGCTCGGCCTGGCCGCCGTCTGCCTGACCTCACGGCACACCACACAGCGCCCGGTGGCCTGGCTGATCGCGGCGGCCACTGCGGTCAGCACCGTCGAGTTCCCGATGCTGTACGACGACGTCATCCACAGCACCTGGACGGGCTGCGCCCTGATGGCCGTACGCAACGGCCTGCTGGCCGCCGCGGCCGTCCTCGCCCTCGTCCGCCTGTGGCGGTCGTCGAGGCCGCTCCCCGCGACGACGCACGCGCGCGTGCGGCCCTCCTCCCCGTACGGGGAGTCCGAGCAGTTGTCCGCGGCACACTCCGGCGCCTGATTGACTGAGGACGCAAGCGCGTGACATCCAGTGAGGGAGGGGACGGCCGCACATGACCTGGCTGATCACCGGCGGCGCCGGCTACATCGGGGCGCACGTCGTGAGGGCGATGACCGAGGCGGGCGAACAGGCGGTCGTCTACGACGACCTGTCCACCGGCATCGCCGAGCGCGTGCCCGACGGTGTGCCCCTGGTGGTGGGTTCGACCCTGGACGCGGAACGGGTGGCCCGCACCCTCGCCGACCAGGACGTCACCGGAGTCGTCCATCTGGCGGCGAAGAAGCAGGTCGGCGAGTCGGTGGACCTGCCGTTGCACTACTACCGGCAGAACGTCGAGGGCCTGCGCGTCCTCCTGGAGGCGGTCACCGCGGCCGGCGTCCCGTCCTTCGTGTTCTCGTCCTCGGCGGCCGTCTACGGCATGCCGGACGTGGACCTGGTGACCGAGGAGACGCCGTGCCTGCCCATGTCGCCGTACGGCGAGACAAAGCTCGCCGGTGAGTGGCTGGTCCGCGCGACGGGCCGGGCGACCGGCCTCTCCACGGCCTCCCTGCGCTACTTCAACGTGGCCGGGGCCGCCGCCCCCGAACTCGCCGACGTCGGCGTCTTCAACATCGTCCCCATGGTCTTCGAGAAGCTCACCGAGAACGCGCCGCCGCGCATCTTCGGCGACGACTACGCCACCCCGGACGGCACCTGCGTCCGCGACTACATCCACGTCGTGGACCTGGCCGACGCCCACGTCGCCGCGGCCCGCGCCCTCCAGGCCTCCCCCGGCCGCGCGCTCACCCTCAACATCGGCCGCGGGGAAGGCGTTTCGGTCCGCGAGCTGATCGACCACATCAACGCGATCACCGGCTACGACCGCCCCCCGACCGTCCACCCCCGTCGCCCCGGCGACCCGGCCCGCGTCGTCGCCTCCGCCGACCGCATCGCCACCGAACTGGGCTGGAAGGCCAAGCTCGACGTCCAGGACATGATCTCGTCGGCGTGGGAGGGCTGGGTGCGGTTGCACCCGGGGGCCGCACGATCCTGAAGGGCCGGGATCTGATGGGCAGTTGCTCAAGAGTGGAACGCGCCGTGGGCGCCGTCCTCGGCTCAGCCATCGGCGACGCGCTCGGTGCGCCCTTCGAGTTCGGGCCCGAAGGCGCCTTCTCCGCCCGGTTTCCGGCGCCCGGTCACGGCGGCGAGATGTGCGGGGGCGGCGGCTGGGACCCGGGCGAGGCCACCGACGACACGCAGATGGCGGTACTGGTCGCGGAGTCGCTGCTGGAATGCGGGGGCCTCCAACTCCCCGACATGTTCCGGCGGTTCAGGCAGTGGGCGACCTCCGAACCGAAGGACATCGGCCTGCAGACCGAGGCCGTGCTGACCAGCGGCGAGCCATGGGACCTGGCCGCCGCCCTGCACTTCCAGACGAGCCAACGAGGCGCCGGGAACGGCTCGTTGATGCGGGCGGCCCCCTCCGCCGTGTACTTCGCGCACGAGGGACGCGACGCCACGATGGACGCCGCCCGCCGCATCGCCGCGCTCACCCACGGAGACCGCGCCGCATGGGAAGGCACCGCCGTCTTCCACGAGTTGACGCGCATCGCCCTGACCGGAGACGACCCGCTCGACGCCGTCGAGAAGACACTCCGGTCCATCCACCCCGACCACCGCGAGCGCTACGCCGTCGTCCTCTCCCCGGACTGGCACCCCGACCTTGCGACGGAGTTCAACGGCGCGGTCTGGCCCTGCCTCGGCTCCGCCCTCTGGGCCCTACGAACCACGTCCTCCTACGAGAACGCCCTGCGCGCCGCCATCGACCTCGGCGGCGACACAGACACGGTCGCCGCGGTGACGGGCGGCCTCGCGGGGGCGGTGTATGGCAGCGCGGCGATACCCGAACGCTGGGTCCAGGCCCTGCATGTACCGCTGCCGGGGTTTGGTGGGCGGGTGTTGGGGGCTGTTGAACTCGGGGGGCTGGCGCGGGGGTTGGAGCAGGGGCGGGATTAGGGACTGTGTGGCGGATCGGGGCGCGGGGAAGGGGCGGGCCTGATCGGCGCCGGTGAGCGGGGCGTGGGGCGTGCGGCTGCGCGGCGGGGGCTGCGGGCTGCTGAACTCGGGTCGCTGGCGCGGGGGTTGGACCAAGTGCGGGGCTAGAGAATGTGCGGCGGATCAGGTCGCGGGGAAGCGGTGGCGCCGGATCAGCCCGGTGAGCGCGGCGCGAGGCGTGCGACTGCGAGGCGGGGACGAGGTGGAGCGCCTACGGCCGACGACAACGCCGCAGATGTGTGCGCCAGGGGCGCCGCGCGGTGCGGCATGATCCGCCGAACAGGCCCCAGACCTACAGCGCCTTGAGCCCCTCCGTGGTCGCCCGGGCGAGCGCCCCGAGGTATCCCTTCGGCAGCTTCGGGCTGCGGATCACCACGGCACGCCAGTACAGGGGGCCGGAGATCAGGTCCAGGGCCAGGTCCTCGTCCATGCCGGGGCGGACCTCCCCACGCCGTTCCGCCGCCGCCAGGATCTTGCTGGCGACACCCTCCTGGCCCTCGCGCAACGCCTTCTGCATGGCCTCGGCGATCTCCGGATTGCGGGCCGCCTCGGCCTGGAGGTCCGGGATGATCTGCGAGGCCACGGGGTGACGCAGCGCCCGTGACGTCACCTCGTACAGCATCCGGAGGTCACCCTCCAGCGAACCGGTGTCCGGCGTCGGCAGCCCCATCACCGCGATCGCCGACACCACGTCCAGCACCAGGTGCAGCTTCGAACGCCACCGGCGGTACACCGCCGTCTTGCCCACCCCGGCGCGACGCGCGATCCCCTCGATCGACATCCGGGCATACCCGACCGCCGCCAACTCCTCGAAGACCGCTCCCCGAATGGCTTCGGTCACATCCTCGCGGAGTACGGCCGCCCCGGCGGGGGTGCGGCGGCGCTGACGTGTCTGGGGCTCGTCGGCGTTCGTCGTCATAGCCCAAGCATAGGGCGTTGCGACGAAACGGTTGCGTTCCGACGAAGGGTGCGCGTGGCGGACGCGGGCGCGCGGGGCGCGGAGGCGCAGAGCGCGGCGGACCCGTTGCGACGAAACGGTTTCGTCGTAGCGCAGGCGGGGGCGGCACGTCGCGTCGCAACTGGCTCGTCGCCGCGACGGACCGGTTCCGTCCTCGCGACGCACCGGCTCCTCCCTCGCTACGCACCGATTCCGCCGTCGGGACACACCGGTTTCGCCCTCGCCACGGACGGGTTCCGTACGCGCGACGAACCCGCCCCGTCCGCACTACGCACCGGCCCCGCCGCCGCGACGCCCCCGCACCGCCCAACAACACAACGGCGCCACCCCCACGACACGCCCGCCTCGTCCACACGCCACCCCCACCCAGAGCCCCAGAGCCCCAGAGCCCCAGAGCGTAACGACGCAACAGCCCCGTCCCGACCCAAACCTAACGGCCCCATCACATCCGTCACGACGAAACGGTTGCGTTCCGACGCCGAATCGGCCTACGCTCACGTTGCGACGATACGGTCCCGTCCCGACGTAAGAGAACGTAAAGAGAAGCGTAAGGAAACGCCGGGCAACGGAACACGGCAGCCGGACGCACGCACCCCCTCCCCCCGAGCGAAAGCAGCGGATGTGAGCCAGGTCCTCCACACACCGCCCCATTCGCCGGCCCCGGCCGACGAAGACGACCTCGCGGCGCTCGCCGCACGCCACGGCCTCACGGTCAGTGGCGCCCGCCCCTCCCTGGCCGAGTACGTCCGCCAGTTGTGGGAGCGACGCCACTTCATCACCGCGTTCGCCACCGCCAAGCTGACCGCGCAGTACAGCCAGGCGAAGCTGGGCCAGATCTGGCAGGTGATGACACCGCTGTTGAACGCGGCGGTGTACTACTTCATCTTCGGCATTCTGCTGGGCACCAAGCGCGGCGTGCCGGACTACATCCCGTTCCTGGTGACGGGCGTGTTCATCTGGACGTTCACGCAGAGCTCGATCATGGCGGGCACCCGGGCGATCTCCGGCAACCTCGGCCTCGTACGGGCCCTGCACTTCCCGCGGGCCGCGCTGCCGATCTCGTTCGCGTTGCAGCAGCTCCAGCAGCTGTTGTTCTCGATGGCCGCCCTGGTCGTGATCCTGCTCTGCTTCGGTGTACCGATCAGCTTCTCCTGGGTGCTGGCGATCCCGGTACTGGTGCTGCAGTTCACGTTCAACGCGGGCGTCTCGATGATCATGGCCCGGATGGGGGCGAAGACGCCGGACATCGCACAGCTGATGCCGTTCATCCTGCGCACCTGGATGTACGTCTCCGGCGTCATGTGGAGCATCGACAAGCTGACCAGCAAGGACCACCTGCCGCACTTCGTGACGCTCGCCCTGGAGACCAACCCGGCGGCCGTCTACATCGACCTCATGCGGTACGCGCTGATCGACAGCTTCCACTCCAGCCAGCTCCCCCCGCACGTGTGGCCGGCCGCGACCGGCTGGGCGCTGATCGCCGGCGTCGGCGGCTTCATCTACTTCTGGAAGGCTGAGGAGACGTACGGCCGTGGCTGAGCAGACCATCGAGTACACCACCGAGCGGACCCGCGTGGCCGCGGACAGTACGATCCCCACCGTCGTCTGCGACGGCGTCGACATCATCTACCGGGTCAACGGAACCGGCGCCGGACGCGGCACCGCGACCGCCGCCCTCAACCGCATGATGCGCCGCAAGCAGAGCGAGAAGGCCTCGGGCGTGCGCACCGTGCACGCGGTCAAGAAGGTGTCCTTCGTCGCCTACAAGGGCGAGGCGGTCGGACTGATCGGCACCAACGGCTCCGGCAAGTCCACGCTGCTCAAGGCGGTCGCGGGCCTGCTCCCGGTGGAGAACGGCCGCATCTACACCCACGGCCAGCCCTCCCTCCTCGGCGTCAACGCGGCCCTGATGGGCGACCTGACCGGCGAGCGCAACGTCTATCTCGGCGGCCTGGCCATGGGCATGTCCCGGGAGCAGATCAAGGAGCGCTACCAGGACATCGTCGACTTCTCCGGCATCAACGAGAAGGGTGACTTCATCACCCTCCCCATGCGGACGTACTCCTCCGGCATGGGCGCCCGGCTGCGTTTCTCCATCGCCGCCGCCAAGGACCACGACGTACTCCTGATCGACGAGGCGCTGGCGACGGGCGACCGGTCGTTCCAGCGGCGTTCCGAGGAGCGGATCCGCGAGCTGCGGAAGCACGCGGGCACGGTCTTCCTCGTCAGCCACAACAACAAGTCGATCCGCGACACCTGCGACCGCGTGCTGTGGCTGGAGCGCGGCGAACTGCGGATGGACGGGCCGACGGAAGAGGTCCTGGAGGCGTACGAGGCCTTCACGGGCGGCGCCGACAAGCCCAAGCCCAGCTAGAGCTACTCGTCAGCAGAATGAGGGCGCCCCGAGCCATCACGGCCCGGGGCGCCCTCGTCGTCGTAGGACTACGGACGGACGGTCTCAGGGACTACGAATGTGTCCGCAGCAGTGTCCTCATCGTGCGCATCGCCACCGACAGGTTCGCCAGGTCGAACATCTCCGAGCCCTGGATCTCGTCCAGGGTCGTGCGGGCCCGGCCCAGGATCGCCGCGTTCTTCTCCTCCCAGGCCTTGAAGCGCTGGGCGGGGGTCGAGGTGCCGTTGCCCGCCGCGAGGATGTCGGCGGTCAGGGCCGCGTGGGCCGCGTACAGGTCCTCGCGGATGGAGGCGCGGGCCATGGACTGCCAGCGGTCGGCGCGGGGCAACTCGATGATGCGGTCCATGAGTTGGGTGATGTGGAGGCGGTCGGCGAGGTCGTAGTAGACCTCGGCGACGTCCATCGGGTCCTTGCCCGTGCGGTCGGCCACCGAGACGATGTCGAGCGCCGGGAAGGCGGAGGAGAACCCGGCCACGCGGGTGGCGAGTTCGGCGGGGACGCCGGCCGCGGACAGCTCGTCGTAGATCTGCTGGTACCACTCCAGGTCCGCGCCGCGCAGCAGCTTGGGGAGCTGGGACCACACCTGTTCGACGCGGTCGCCGAAGAACTCGATGGTCTCGGCGAGTTGGAGCGGCTGCGGCCGGTTGTTGAGCAGCCAGCGGGTGCCGCGCTCGCACAGGCGGCGCGAGTGCAGGCGGATGCGGGTCTGGACGGGTGCCTCGACGATGTTGTCGAGCGCCTCGACGCCGTCCCACACCTCGGCCGCGTCGAAGATCGCGCGGGCCGCGGTCTGCGCCCGGACGATCTCCTCCAGGGAGGCCCCGGTCTCCTCGCGGAGGCGGTGCAGGAAGCTCGTACCGCCGGTGTTGACCGTGTCGTTGACGAGGACCGTGGTGACGATCTCGCGGTGCAGCGGATGGGTGTCGATCTGCTCGGCGAACTTCTCGCGCAGCGCGCTCGGGAAGTAGGCGTGCAGCAGGGTGCGCAGATACGGGTCGTCGGGCAGCGAGGTGTGCAGCAGCTCGTCGGAGACCGTGATCTTCGTGTACGCCAGCAGGACGGCCGTCTCGGGACCGGTCAGGCCCTGTCCCTGGGCGAGGCGTTCGCGGATCTGGCGGTCGGTGGGCAGGAACTCCAGCGCCCGGTCGAGGTGGCCCTCGCGGACCAGCGTGCGCATGAAGCGCTGCTGGGCGTGGAGCATGTCCTTGGACTGGGCGAGCGCGTTGGCGATCGCGGTGTTCTGCGCGTAGTTGTTGCGCAGGACGAGAGCGCCGACCTCGTCGGTCATCTCGGCGAGGATCTTGTTGCGCTGCTTGACGGTCATGTCGCCGTCGGTGACCAGGCCGTTGAGCAGGATCTTGATGTTCACCTCGTGGTCGGAGGTGTCCACGCCCGCGCTGTTGTCGATCGCGTCCGTGTTGATCTTGCCGCCCCGCTGGGCGAACTCGATCCGGCCGAGCTGGGTCAGGCCCAGGTTG
Organism: Streptomyces sp. NPDC005492; assembly: GCF_040605995.1. Classification (NCBI taxonomy): domain Bacteria; kingdom Bacillati; phylum Actinomycetota; class Actinomycetes; order Kitasatosporales; family Streptomycetaceae; genus Streptomyces; species Streptomyces sp. NPDC005492. The sequence goes on along the minus strand of NZ_JBEXDX010000025.1, from coordinate 27,422 downwards.
CCGCCCTCGCCGACGACCTTGACGCGCAGGTCGGCGCCGTCGACGCGGATCGCGTCGTTGGCCTTGTCGCCGACGTCCGCGTGGGACTCGGTGCTCGCCTTGACGTAGGTGCCGATGCCGCCGTTCCACAGCAGGTCGACCGGCGACTTGAGGATCGCCTTCATCAGGTCGGCCGGCGTCATCTTGGTGACCTTGTCCTCGATGCCGAGGGCCTCGCGGATGTGTCCGTTGACGGGGATCGCCTTGGCCGTGCGGGGGAAGACGCCGCCGCCGGCCGACAGCAGCTCCGTGTTGTAGTCGGCCCAACTGGAGCGCGGGAGCTCGAACATGCGGCGCCGCTCGGCGTACGAGACGGCCGCGTCCGGGGTCGGGTCGATGAAGATGTGCCGGTGGTCGAAGGCGGCGACCAGGCGGATGTGCTCGCTGAGCAGCATGCCGTTGCCGAACACGTCACCGGACATGTCGCCGACGCCGACGACCGTGAAGTCCTCGCTCTGGGTGTCGACGCCGAGTTCCCGGAAGTGCCGCTTGACGGACTCCCAGGCACCGCGCGCGGTGATGCCCATCTTCTTGTGGTCGTACCCGGCGCTGCCGCCGGAGGCGAAGGCGTCACCGAGCCAGAAGTTGTAGCTCTCGGCCACCCCGTTGGCGATGTCGGAGAACGTCGCGGTGCCCTTGTCGGCGGCGACCACCAGGTAGGTGTCGTCCTCGTCGTGCCGGACGACGTCCGCCGGGGGCACGACCTCGCCGGCCACCAGGTTGTCGGTGATGTCGAGCAGGGCCGAGATGAACATCTTGTAGCTGGCGATGCCCTCGGCCAGCCACGCGTCCCGGTCCACGCTCGGGTCGGGCAGCTGCTTGGCGACGAAGCCGCCCTTGGCGCCGACCGGCACGATGACGGTGTTCTTCACCATCTGCGCCTTGACCAGCCCGAGGATCTCGGTACGGAAGTCCTCGCGCCGGTCCGACCAGCGCAGACCGCCGCGCGCGACCTTGCCGAACCGCAGGTGCACGCCCTCCACGCGCGGCGAGTACACCCAGATCTCGTACGCCGGCCGCGGCGCGGGCAGATCCGGGATGGCCTGCGGGTCGAACTTCATCGACACGTACGCGTGCGGCTTGCCGCCGACCGCCTCCTGGAAGAAGTTCGTGCGCAGCGTCGCCTTGATGACGGTCAGGAAGGACCGCAGGATCCGGTCCTCGTCGAGGCTCGCCACCTGGTCGAGGGCCGCGTCGAGCTCCTCCAGGAGAGCGTCGACGATCTCGTGCCCGGCGCGCTGCCGGTCCGGCGACATCCGCGCCTCGAACAGGGAGACGAGCAGCCGGGTGGTGTGGACATTGTTGCGGAGGGTGTCCTCCATGTAGTCCTGGCTGAAGGTGGAACCGGCCTGCCGCAGGTACTTGGCGTACGCCCGCAGCACCATCGCCTGCCGCCAGTCGATCCCGGCGCTCAGCACCAGCGCGTTGAACCCGTCGTTCTCGGCCTGCCCGGTCCAGGTGGCGGCGAACGCCTCCTGGAACCGCTCGCGGCCGTCGTCGCCGAGATAGTCCCCGTTGCCGCTCTGCGACTTGGGCATGCGCAGCCCGAAGTCGTAGATCCACGCGGTCGTACGGTCCGAGCAGCGCAGTTCGTACGGCCGCTCGTCCACGACCTCGACGCCGAGGCGGCTGAGGACCGGCAGCACGGCGGAGAGGGAGACCGAGCCGCCCTTGCGGTAGATCTTGAAACGGCGCTCTTCGGGGGCGGCGCCCACCGGCTCGTAGAGGCTGAGCGCGAAGGCCTGTTCCTCGGTGAGCTGTTCCAGGTGGACCAGGTCGGCGACGGCGGCGCGCGGGTTGTGGTCCGCCTTGTAGCCCTCGGGGAAGGCGTTGCCGTAGCGGCGGACGAGTTCGGCCGCGCGCTCCTCGCCGCACTCGGCGTTCAGCGCCTCGCTGAAACCGTCGGCCCAGGAGCGGGCGGCCTCGACCAGGCGGGCCTCGATGCGGTCCTTGTCGTTGTCGGACAGCTCGGGCAGTTCGGTGCCCTGCGGGACGCGGACCACGAAGTGCAGTCGGGAGAGGATCGACTCGGTGTTCCAGGCGGTGAAGTCGACGCTGGTGCCGTCGAGTTCCTCCTTCAGGATGTCGATGATCCTCAGGCGCACGCCGGTGGTGTAGCGGTCGCGCGGGAGGTAGACGAGGGCCGAGTAGTAGCGGCCGTACTCGTCCTGGCGGAGGTAGAGGCGCAGCCGCCGGCGTTCCTGGAGGTAGAGCACAGAGGTGACGATCGAGCGGAGTTCGTCGACCGGGGTCTGGAACAGCTCGTCGCGCGGGTACGTCTCCAGGATCTGGAGCAGGTCGCGGCCGTCGTGGCTGTTGGGCGAGAAGCCGGCGCCCTCCAGCACCTCGTCGACCGTGCGCCGGATCACCGGGACCCGGCGGACGGACTCGGTGTAGGCGGCGGAGGAGAACAGGCCCAGGAAGCGGCGCTCGCCGACGACCTCGCCCTTGTCGTCGAACTTCTTCACGCCCACGTAGTCGAGGTACGACGGGCGGTGCACCGTGGACCGGCTGTTGGCCTTCGTCAGGACGAGGAGCTTGTGCTCGCGCGCCTTGGCGCGGGCGTCGGCGGGAAGCCGCTCGAAGGACGGGCTCACCGGGTGGCTGTCCTCGCCGGCGTGCTGCGGGTCGGAGCGCAGGATGCCGAGGCCAGTGCCGGGAACGGCGGCCAGGGAGTCGTCCTCGCGGAGCTGGTATTCGCGGTAGCCGAGGAAGGTGAAGTGGTCGGCGGCCAGCCAGCGCAGCAGCTCGCGGGCCTCGCCGACCTCGGTGGAGGGCAGGTCGGAGGCGGTCGGCTCGGCGGGCAGCTCGTCGGCCATCCGCAGGGCCGCGTCCCGCATCTTCTCCCAGTCCTCGACGGCCTCGCGGACGTCGGACAGGACGCGCAGCAGGTCGGCGGTGATCTGCTTGAGGTCGGCGCGGTCGGTCTCGCGGTCGATCTGGACGTGGATCCAGGACTCGGTGTGCGCGTCGTGCGGCAGCTGGTCGGTCGGCGGGGTGGTGAGCACCTCGATGAGCTTGCCGGTGAGGTCGCGGCGGACGACGACCTGCGGGTGGATGACGACGTGGATGCCCCGGCCCTGGCGGGTCAGTTCGTTGGTCACCGAGTCGACGAGGAAGGGCATGTCGTCGGTGACGACCTCGACGACGGTGTGGCTGCACGTCCAGCCGTTCTCCTCGACCGTCGGGGTGTGCACCCGTACGTTGGCCGTGCCCTGGGGTCGGGTCTCGGCCAGTCGGTAGTGGGAGAAGGCTGCGCCGAAGACGTCGACCGGGTCGCGGTCGGCGAGGTCCTCCGGGGCGGTGTGCAGGTAGTAGCGCTGGAGGAACGCGAGCACGGTCTCCCGGTCAGGGGTGCCCTCGTCCGTCGTCCCGGTCGGTAGATGCCCCCCGACCGGGCTGTTCTCAGCTACCCGGGCAGCCCGTTCGAGCAGCTCGGCCTTGGCTTCGTCCAGCTTGGTCTGCATTGTCCTCTGGCTCCTGTCGCGCGCCGTTGCGTGACGTAGAAGGAAGTTCGGTGTCTTCCCCTGCGGCTCGACGCCACGGCCCGGGGTGTCCGGTCTGCTCAGACGCTATGCCGCAGGGTGAGATGAGCGGTGGGTTATCGGCCATTTTCGGCACGCCCGAAGGATGTGACGCTGATCTCTGCGGCGCCGGTACCCGGGGTGTGCGCGGCGTCCTGGGAGCCCTGTGAACTCCGTCCCGCCCGCGAGGGTCTGTCGGACAGACCCTGAGACCAGCGACCGCCGCCCGGTCACGGATGTCGTCCGTGCTCGCCGGGCGCGGAGCAGGGGCGACGATGCCCCCGCGAAATATCGCGCTGATCACGCCACAAGGCTATCGCTCCTCACCGGGGGCTCGTCATGAGCCGGTTGTGTACAAAACAGAGGGTGGAACTTTGACGTTATGCACAGGGGCGCGGAGAGTGAAATCGTCGTATTCACGGGCAGTCGGGACGGTGCCGGGGTCCGCGCCGCGCGGCCCCTTGGCAAGCGCCCCGGCGCGCGGCACGTTGCCCATGAGCCCATGAGCCCCTGACCCACGAGCCCATGGCGCCCGGCCAAGACGCATGCCACGGCCACCGAGGAGCGCACCGACATGACAGCGAAGATCCTCATCGTCACCGGCGACGCAGCGGAGTCGCTGGAAGTCCTCTACCCCTACCAGCGCCTGCGCGAGGAGGGCTACGAGGTGCACATCGCGGCCCCCGAGCGCAAGAAGCTCCGGTTCGTCGTCCATGACTTCGAACCCGGCTTCGACACCTATACCGAGAAGCCCGGCTACACCTGGCCCGCCGATCTCGCCTTCTCCGAGGTCGATCCCGGCCAGTACGCGGCTCTTGTCATCCCCGGTGGGCGGGCCCCCGAGTACCTCCGCAACGATCCCGAACTCCGCAAGATCCTCAAGTCCTTCTTCGACACGGACAAGCCCGTGGCCCAGATCTGCCACGGCCCCCTGCTCACCGCCGCGATCGACGGCCTGCGCGGCCGACGCGTCACGGCCTATCCGGCGCTCGAACTCGACATGCAGTCCGCCGGAGCGACCTTCCAGGACACCGAGACGGTGGTCGACGGCACCCTGGTCTCCGCCCGCGCGTGGCCGGATCACTCCCGCTGGATGCGGGAGTTCCTCACGGTGCTGCGGGCGAAGGCGCCGGTGACGTGAGACCGCGGTGCGGCGTCTCCTGAGGCGCCGCACCCCCGCACCAGGCTCTGTCGGGCCTAGGGCCTGTCGTTTGGATCAGGCCGGCCCGACTGACGGTGCCTTGTCGGCCCACCCGAGCGGGGCGTGGTGCGTGCAGATGCAAGGCGGAGGAGGGAGGTGACGCGGAGCGTCGGCGAGTGACGACAACGCGGCAGATGTGCGTGCCACGCCCCGCGACGCCGGCATGATCCAAACGACAGGCCCTAGGTCACGCCGCCAACCGCTCCGCCTCCGCGACGGCCTCGGCCAGCGAGTCCACCACGGGCACGCCGACGACTTCGAGGCTGGCCCGGCTGTGCGAACCGCCCGTGTAGAGCACCGCCCGCGCGCCCACATGCAGGGCGGCCACCGCGTCGTCGGCTGCGTCACCGATCACCACGGTGCGCGCGGGGTCCACGCCGGTCAGCGCCGAGAGGTGACGCACCATGTGCTCGGCCTTGCTGCCGCCGGAGGGTCCGGTGCGCCCGTCGACCCGTATGAAGTGCGGCTCTATCCCGAACTCCCGCACCAGCGGGACGAGTTCGTCATGGACGTACATGCTGAGGATCGACTGGCTGCGCCCCCCGGTCCGCCACCCCGTGAGCAGCTCGACCACACCTTCGGTGAGCCCGCAGACGACGCGGTGCTCGGCGTAGTAGCGATGGAAGGTCGCGTCCATGACCTCCCACTCGGCGTCGGTGGGCAGCCGCCCCAGCAGCCGCTCGTAGAACTTCGGCACCGGCACGCAGTACAGCGCCCGGTACTCCTCCATCGTGATCGCCTTGAGCCCCAGCTCGGCGAAGGCCGCGTTCGTCGCCCCGATGATCGCGTCATTGTCGTGGAACAGCGTGCCGTTCCAGTCCCAGACGATGTGCGCGTTTGCTTGCATCCCCATGCCCAAAAACGTACCCGCCGCCACTGACAATCAAGAGAACCGCAGGTCAACGAGCATCTTCGGCCGTCTGACCGTCGCCGAACAGGCTCAGTCGTCCAGCCCGACGAGGTTCGGGATCTCCTGCGTCGCGTACCAGAGCAGCTCGTGGTCCTCGGCCCCGTCCACGACGAACTGCGCGTCGTCGTCCCCGCGGTCCGCCGCCGCGAGCGCGTCGGCGGCGGCGCCGACATCGCCCTCCGCGTCACCCATGTCCACATGGACGGCCGCCGCCTTGGCCAGCGCCACGGTTCCCGTCACCCGCACCTCGCCGAGCGCCGCCGGGTCGAGTCCGCGGTCGGGGTCGCCGTGCGCTGCGCCGTCGGGTACGTCGACGGCGACCACGACCCGTCGCCGCGGCGCGTCGGCGTCGGCCGCGAGCAGCCGCAGCGAGGCGAGCGCGGCCCGATTCAGCGCCGCGTACTCCAACTCCTCGATGTCGTCGGAGAGATACCACTCGCGCAGCGCGGGCGTGACGGCGTACGCGACGAAGGGTCCCGTCCCCAGCTCGCCCGTCTTGTACGCCTCGGCGAGACCGGAGAGGGTCAGGGGGACGTAGACGCGCATGGCTGGTCGCTTTCGTAGTCGGAGAGGGCCTTCAGGATACGTGTGCGGGTCCCCTATCGGGTCCCCGCCCGGACCCGTGGAGGCGTCCACCCGACGCCGGAGATTCACCCGGAACGCCCTTGCGGTGACGGGTTCGAGGGCCCGCGGATCACTCGGATAGGTGAACGTTCCGGCCCCTCCGACCCGGCCCGCCACCTCCTTGCCCCCATCGCCCGCGGCCCCGTACAAGATCCCCAACCACCAAGTTACTTCCCGGTACATCCCGGGCCGACCCAACGGGGACCCCCATGCACAAGGTCATGACCAGGACCGCCCAGCACACCCCGACCCGCCCCCCGACCCGCCGCGACCCCCGCCGGCCCGGCACGGGTTCGCCGCGCGGACAAGGCGGGGGTATGTCCCGTACGACGGCCGGCGAGGCCCTGCCGGGCATGCCGCACGGTGTCGGGGGCTCGCTCCTGGCCGCCCCCGGAACCGACTCGACCGACCTCCCGCCCCCGGCGCCGGGCGCAGCCGCCCCCTCGGCCACGGCGGAGCGCGCCGGCGGCCGTACGGTCCCGGGAGGCGGACGCCCACCAGCCGCCGCAGGCCGCGGTGCGGTCTCCGCCGCTCTCGCGCCGACGCCGGGCCACGGGAGCACAGCCCCGGCGACCTCAACTCCCGTGCCGGCCCGAGTCGCACACCGCGCCGCAACCTCCGCCGTGCCCGCCCAGGCCGCACCCGGCCGCGTTCCCCAGCCGCGCCCCACCGACCTCTTCGCCGACCGCCTCCTCGCCGTGCTGAGCGGTCAGCGGCCCGTCCACTGGATGCTCCGGCACACCGCAGGCCGCGCCTACGACGAACTGATCCGGCTCGCCGAACACGGCCCCCTGCGCGCCACCCGGGGCACCCGCCCGGTGGTCCGCGACATCGGCTACTACGTCCCGCGCCCGGGCGCCGTGGAGGCCTTCGCCCGGATCGGGGCCGGTGACCAGGTACGGGCCATGGCGTTCCGGCTGGAGCGGGGCGCGGACCTGCGCTGGCGCTGCACGGCGGTGGAGCTGGACGGCTCCCGCGCGCCGCACGCGGACGACGACTGACGGCGCCCCGGGCACGCATGCCGAAGGGCCGGGCACCTTCACGATGCCCGGCCCTTCAAGGTCTCTTCGCGGGGAGCGGCACCGACAGACTCAGCCCGTCACAGCTCGCGCCGACCCACGCGGAGCGACCGTCACTTCTTACGGCGGCGCCCGCCACGCCCCTGCTTGCGGCGCTCCGCGCGCGTGAGGCCGTCCGCCTCGGAGCGCACGGGCTCGTCGTCGCTGGCGAAGTCGCCCTCGATGACACCACCCTCGCCGTCCACGCTCGGCGCCGAGAAGTGCAGCCGGTCCGGCCGCTGCGGTGCGTCGAGCCCCTTGGCGCGGATCTCGGGACGGGCGCTCGCCTGCGCGGGCACCGTGTCCTCCTTGTCGAGCGACGGCTTTTCGTCCTCGACCGGGACCTCCTCGACCTGCTGCTCGACCTGGACCTCCAGGTTGAACAGGTAGCCGGCGGACTCCTCCTTGATGCCGTCCATCATGGCGGTGAACATGTCGAAGCCCTCGCGCTGGTACTCGACCAGCGGGTCCTTCTGGGCCATCGCGCGCAGGCCGATGCCCTCCTGGAGGTAGTCCATCTCGTAGAGGTGCTCGCGCCACTTGCGGTCCAGGACCGACAGCACCACCCGGCGCTCCAGCTCACGCATGATCTCGGAGCCGAGCTGCTCCTCGCGCTGCTCGTACTGCTCGTGGATGTCGTCCTTGATGGACTCGGAGATGAACTCGGCAGTCAGACCGGCCCGGTCCCCGGCCGCCTCCTCCAGCTCCTCCACAGTGACCTTCACCGGGTAGAGCTGCTTGAACGCGCCCCACAGCCGGTCGAGGTCCCAGTCCTCCGGGAAGCCCTCGGCGGTCTCCGCGGTGATGTACGCGTCGATCGTGTCGTCCATGAAGTGCACGACCTGCTCCTGGAGGTCCTCGCCCTCCAGGACGCGGCGGCGCTCGCCGTAGATGACCTCGCGCTGCCGGTTGAGGACCTCGTCGTACTTGAGGACGTTCTTACGGGTCTCGAAGTTCTGCTGCTCGACCTGCGACTGGGCGGACGCGATCGCGCGCGTGACCATCTTGTTCTCGATCGGCACGTCGTCCGGGACGTTCGCCATGGACATCACGCGCTCGACCATCTGGGCCTTGAACAGCCGCATCAGGTCGTCACCGAGGGAGAGGTAGAAGCGGGACTCGCCGGGGTCGCCCTGGCGGCCGGAGCGACCGCGCAACTGGTTGTCGATACGGCGCGACTCGTGGCGCTCGGTACCGAGGACGTAGAGGCCGCCGAGCTCCTTGACCTCTTCGAACTCGTCCTTGACCGCCTGCTCGGCCTTCTCCAGGGCGGCGGGCAGGGCCTGCGCCCACTCCTCGATGTGCTCCTCGGGGTCGAGGCCCTGCTGGCGCAGCTCCGCCTCGGCGAGGTCGTCGGGGTTGCCGCCGAGCTTGATGTCCGTACCGCGGCCGGCCATGTTGGTGGCGACCGTCACGGCGCCCTTGCGGCCGGCCTGGGCGATGATCGGCGCCTCACGGTCGTGCTGCTTCGCGTTCAGCACCTCGTGCTGGATGCCTCGCTTGGCGAGCTGCTGCGAGAGGTACTCGGACTTCTCGACCGACGTCGTACCGACGAGGATCGGCTGGCCCTTCTCGTGCTTCTCGGCGATGTCGTCGACGACCGCCTCGAACTTCGCGACCTCGGTGCGGTAGATCAGGTCGGACTGGTCCTTGCGGACCATGGGCCGGTTGGTCGGGATCGGGACGACGCCGAGCTTGTAGATCTGGTGGAACTCGGCGGCCTCGGTCATCGCCGTACCGGTCATGCCCGAGAGGTTGCTGTAGAGGCGGAAGAAGTTCTGCAGGGTGATGGTCGCGAGCGTCTGGTTCTCGTCCTTGATGTCCACCCCTTCCTTCGCCTCGATCGCCTGGTGCATGCCCTCGTTGTAGCGGCGGCCGGCGAGGATACGCCCGGTGTGCTCGTCGACGATCATGACCTCGCCGTCGATGACGACGTAGTCCTTGTCCTTCTTGAAGAGCTCCTTGGCCTTGATGGCGTTGTTCAGGTAGCCCACCAGCGGGGTGTTCACCGACTCATAGAGGTTGTCGATGCCCAGCCAGTCCTCGACCTTGGTGACACCGCCCTCGTGGATGGCGACCGTGCGCTTCTTCTCGTCGACGTCGTAGTCGCCCGTCTCCTCCAGGCCCTTGAGTGTGTTGCCCGCCTCGCCCTTCTTCAGGCGGGTGACCAACTTGGCGAAGTCGCCGTACCACTTGGTGGCCTGGTCGGCCGGGCCGGAGATGATCAGCGGCGTACGGGCCTCGTCGATGAGGATGGAGTCGACCTCGTCGACGATCGCGAAGTTGTGGCCGCGCTGCACCAGTTCGTCCTGCGACCACGCCATGTTGTCGCGCAGGTAGTCGAAGCCGAACTCGTTGTTCGTGCCGTAGGTGATGTCGCACGCGTACTGCTCGCGCCGCTGGGCCGGGGTCATGTTGGCGAGGATGCAGCCGACCTCGAGGCCCAGGAACTTGTGGATGCGACCCATCATCTCGGAGTCGCGCTCGGCCAGGTAGTCGTTGACCGTGATGATGTGGACGCCGTCCCCGGAGAGGGCGTTCAGATACGCGGGCAGGGTGCCGACCAGGGTCTTGCCCTCGCCGGTCTTCATCTCGGCTACATAACCGAGGTGCAGGGCGGCCCCGCCCATCAACTGCACGTCGTAGTGGCGCTGGCCGAGGACGCGCTTGGCAGCCTCGCGTACGGTGGCGAAAGCCTCGGGCAGCAGGTCGTCCAGGGTCTCACCATCGGCGTAGCGCTGCTTGTACTCCTCGGTGAGGGCCTTCAGCTCGGCGTCGGAGAGGTCGACGAAGTCCTCTTCGATGGAGTTGACCTGGTCCGCGATGCGGTGCAGCTTGCGCAGGATCTTGCCTTCGCCTGCACGCATGATCTTCGAGAGGACGGACACGGGGGTTGGTCTCCTTGCCGGTCGGGCCTGGGACGGTCGGTTTCCAATGACATGACTGAGCAACGGCCATCGTATGCGAGGACCCCGCCACGCCGGGAGCCTGCCGGGGACGCCGACCGTCCACTACTTCAAAACTGCTTCAAAACTGCTTCAAAGGGGACAACGGCCGGGAGTCGCCGATGGTGCCGCGTCCCTCCGAGGAAATGCGCGAAATGTGATCACCCGCTCACGCAGCGCAAAAGTATGGCGTCCTGGTGCGCCCCCGAGCAGAATCGGCCGATGGAACCCGTCACGCTCACGACCGACCGTCTGCTCCTGCGCGGCGTCGGCCCGCAGGACACCGATGTCGTGTATTCCGCGGCCCAGGACCCCGAGATCCAGCGCTGGACGACGATCCCCTCGCCCTACCTCCTGGAGCACGCGCGGAACTTCACCGAGCAACTGGCGCCCGAGGGCTGGGAGAACGGTTCGATGTTCACCTTCGGCGTCTTTCTCCCCGAAGGGGACCTGGTGGGCATGCTCGCCGTCACGATGCGCTCCCTGGGCGTCGGCGAGGTCGGCTTCTGGGCCACCAAGGAGCACCGGGGCAACGGCTACATCACCGAGGCCACCGTCGCCGTCGCCCGCTGGGCCTTCACCCATGTGTCGATCGACCGTGTGGAATGGCGCGCGGAGGTCGGCAACGAGGGCTCCCGCGCGGTGGCCGAACACGCCGGTTTCACCATCGAGGGCACGCTCCGCTCCGCGATCAACAACAAGGGCGTACGACGGGACTGCTGGGTCGCCTCCCTGCTCCCGTCCGACCTGGGCCTGCCGTCGACGGCGCCGTACCTGCCGGCCCCGCGCTAGATCGGCGAATCCGCAGCTCGGCCCGCGTTGTCAGTGGCACCCTCTATCGTGCGGAGACATGACGAGTGCCCCGCGCCCCACGACCGATCTGTCGGCAGACGACGCCCGCCGCATCGCCCTGCGCGCACAGGGTTTCCTCGGCGTTCCCGACCGCCGCGGGGGCGTGCGCGGGGTGCTCCGCCATCTCGGCGCGGTCCAGCTCGACACCATCTCGGTCCTCGCCCGCTCGCACGAACTCATCCCGTACGCCCGCCTCGGCGCCCTCCCCCGCAGGACGGTCGAGGACGCGTACTGGACCCAGACCCACGCCTTCGAGTACTGGTCCCACGCCGCCTGCATCCTCCCCGTGGAGGAGTGGCCCCACTTCGCCTTCCGCCGCCGCGCCTACCGAGCCCGCCCGCACTGGAACCACGACCTCCCGGACGGCACCTACGACCAGGTCGTCAAGCAGCTCCGCGCCGAAGGCCCCCTCACCTCCACGGAGTTGGGCGGCGCCAAGCGCACCAGCGAGTGGTGGGACTGGTCCGGCGCCAAGGTCGCCGTGGAGCGCGCGCTGATGTACGGCGAGGTGGTGTGCGTGGAGCGGCGCGGCTGGAAGCGGGTGTACGACCTCGCCGAGCGCGCGATCCCGGACACGCTGCTGCACGACGAGTTGGATGACACGGAGTGCCTTCGCCGTCTGGTCGGCCTGGCGGGCCGTTCGCTGGGCGTCGGCACGCGCGCGGACATCGCCGACTACCACCGGCTCAAGGGCGAGCAGGTCGACGCGGTGATCGCCGACTCGGGTCTGGTCCCGGTCACGGTCGAGGGCTGGGGCAAGCCGGCCTGGGCCGACCCGGCGGCGCTGGAGACACCTCCGCGCGGCCGTCACCGCACCACGCTCCTGTCCCCGTTCGACTCCCTGATCTGGGAGCGCGCACGCACGGAGCGCATCTTCGGTTTCACCCACCGCCTGGAGGCCTACGTCCCCAAACCGAAGCGGATCCACGGCTACTTCGCGATGCCGGTCCTCGCCGGCGGCCGACTGGTCGGCCGCGTCGACCCGGCCCGTGAAGGCAGCACCCTGGTCGCCAAGCAGGTCACCCTGGACGGCGCGAAGGCCGTCCCGTCCGTGGCGCAGGCCCTGGTCGAGGCCGCGAGCTGGGTGGACTGCACGGACGTCCGCGTGGAGCGGATGGACGCCCCCGAGCTGCGCGCGCCTCTCGCCAGGGAACTCGTCCGTCTCCTGGCGTGAGGGTCAGCGGATCTCCAGGATCTTCTCCCGCATCGCGTAGACCACCGCTTCCATCCTGGAGTGCAGTTGCAGCTTCTCCAGGATGTTGCGGACGTGGTTCTTCACGGTGTTCTCGGAGATGAACAACTGCTTGGCGATATCACGGTTGTTCATGCCGGTGGCGACGAGTTTGAGCACCTCCAGCTCACGGTCGGTGAGCCGGGGGGCGGGCACCAGCCGGCGCTCGTCGGTGCGCTGGATCATCGACTTGAACTCGGTGAGCAGTTTCGACGCCATCGAAGGGCTGATCTGCGACTGTCCATCGGCCACGGCGCGAATGGCGGTGGCCACCTCGTCGGTCGAGATCTCCTTGAGGAGATATCCCGTCGCGCCCGCCTTGATGGCGTCGTAGAGATCGGCCTCCTCATCGCTGATCGTCAGCATGATGATCTTCGCGCTGGGCGCCACCTCCTTGATGGAGGTGCACGCCTCGATACCGCCCCGCTTCGGCATCCGTACGTCCATCAGGACGATGTCCGGCAGCAGATCCGCGGCCTTGTCCACAGCCTCGGCGCCGTCCCCCGCCTCCCCGACGACCTGGATGTCCTCCTCGGCCGCGAGCACGATCTCCAGGCCTCGGCGGAAGAGGGCGTGGTCGTCCACGACAAGGACTCTGATCGGCTCCTTGCGTGTCGAGCCCGCTTCCGGGCCCATGCCGACGACGCCGCCGTCGGCATCCCCGACATGCATCGGTCCGAAGCTGTCCGCCATCGTTCCTCCCCCTGAAGGCTGTGGCCCGTGGTCCTGCGCCATCGCCAACCCAAGGCAGCGGCCCACCGGTTGGGCCCTGTACGGCCATGATTCCATGCCCGGACGGCCGTGCGGTCACGGAGCGGGGCGCGAAGTGGTCGCACACCGGTGCCCCTGGGGGCGCACACGCGCTCCAGGGGCACCTGCTCACCTGTCGGCCGGGCGGGTCAGCCGCCCAACGTGCCGCCTGCCGCGGGCGGTTGCGCCCCCGTGACCATGGGGTCCGTGCTGAGGTGGATGACGCCGTAGTCGTAGGCGTGCCGTCGGTAGACGACGCTCGGTTCCTTGGTCTCGGAGTCGACGAACAAGTAGAAGTCGTGTCCGACCAGTTCCATCTCGTAGAGGGCCTGGTCGAGGGACATCGGAGAGGCGACGTGGGTCTTCTCGCGGACGATGAGCGGGCCTTCGCCCTTTACTTCCAGCGAGCCGATCTTCTTGGTGGGCACACCGTCCGACTGCTCGTCCTGGACGGCGTGGCCGTTGCCGTTGAGCGTCGCCGCGCCCGGGACGTGGTCCGGGACCTCGGCGGCCGTGAGCCGGCGGACGCCGCGGCGCGTGTGACGCTTGTCGTGCTCCTTGCGCAGCCGGGCATCCAGCTTCTCCGCCGCGAGGTCGAGCGCCGCGTACGGATCGTTGGCCGATGCCTCCGCCCGGATCACCGGACCGCGGGAGCGGAGCGTGATCTCCACTCGGTCGCAACGGTCGGCCTGTCGGGGGTTGGGCTCCTTGGACACCTCGACGTCCAGGCTGATCACCTTGCCGTCGAGCTTCTGGATCTTCTCCAGCTTCAGCTTCTCGGCCACGTGCTTGCGGAACCGCTCGGGCACCTCGGTCTTGCGGCCCTTGACGACGATGTCCACGCAGAACTCCGTTCCCGGATCGCTCCGCTTCGCCGCGGAGCGTCTCCCTTTCGCACCAGGCTCCGGTCACCCCGGAACCTCGGACTCGGTGACTTCCACCTCCTCCTCCCCCATGGGCAAGATCTCCACCCCATGGCAGCGGGTGATTGCAGAAAACCCGCGGCACGGCATTCGGATAGGAGAGGTGCGGCCTGCGCCTTTCTCTCACAACCGAACATATCTCGCCCGGACGGATGTCGTCACCCTCTACTGCGGCGTACCTCCGTTCAGGTGAATTGCCCCTCTGACTACCTGCAACGACGCAAGTTTGCGGTCAGTTCCGGTTTATTTCGAAGGAATCCGGCGACGCCCCGATCACTGCGGCGCAGATCAGGTCACCCGGGCTGTTCACATCCACGATTCGCGGTGCACTGAGTGCCATGTTCCTCCCGCTCCCCATTGATCTCTCTCTGTGTTCCCCTCTGCCTTCCCGGGACACGCGCGGGTACACAGCCGGAGCCGCTCCAACTGTTCTGTCCTTGCCACCGCTTGTGATCGCCGCACGCACAGCACGTGCCGCCTCCGTCAAGGAAGCCCCGGTCGTCATCAGGTCGTCGACGAGCACCACCGGGCCACCGCCGAGCAACCGGACACCGCCCGCCACCACCTCCAGCGCACCCGCGAGATTGTCCAGCCGCTCCCGGGAGTTGAGCCCCGACTGATCGGCCACCCACCGCCGCTGCCGCAACACGGCCACCACTCGGGCCGGCGTCCCGGTCCGCCGCAACTCCCCCGCCGCCGCCAAAGCGATCCGGCGCGCCGGATCGTGCCCCCGGGCCCGCACGGCACCACGAGCGGAGGGCACGGGAACGAGCAGCACCGGCGCCGCACCGCCACTCTGGGGTCGCCCCTGCCCTACGTACTCCTGCCGCCCCGCCTGAACTCGAACTGCTTGACGCTGCCGCGCCTGTCCGGCCTGCGCTCGTTCCGGCCGACACCAGTCGCCCGGCGGCTGTCGCCGGGCCTGCGCCGACCGCTCCCGCATCGCAGCGAGCCCCTCGGCTGCCGCCGGATCCGGCTGACGCCAGTCACCCTGCGGCTGCCGCCCACCCCATGCGGCCCGGTCCGGCACCGCACCGGCTCCCTCGGCCGCCGACCACCCGCCCATCCCGCCATCAGGCAGGGCACCCCCTGACCACCCAACCCCCTCACCATCTGCCCAGGCGTCTTCCGCACCCCGCTCCCAAGGCACTGCAGCACCCCCGGCCGAACCACGCCCGTCACCCCCGATACCCCCGTCACCCTCCTCACCCAGCTCTCCCAGTTCCCGAAGTCCCGACTCCAAGTCCCCGCCCGCCCCAGCCAGAGCCCCAGCCACACCCGTCAAGCCCCCACCCGGCCCCGCCACAGCCCCGAGCCCGTCTGCCCGGCACTCCCGGAGCCCCGCCCGCACAGCGCCCGCCAGAGCCGCGCCCAGTGGCCCTGCGAGGGCCAGTGCGCCTCGTTCCTTGTGGGCGAGGAGCATCGCGCGCACCTCGTCCGCGTAGGGAGCCGCCGCATACGTCGCCGGCAGCCCGGACGGCTCGGGCATCGGCCGCACCCGGCTAGGTACGGCCCCGTCCAGGGCGGCACGGCACTGTGGGCAGAGCACCGTGCGCGGCCTCCCGCAGCCCCCGCAGTCGGCCGGCAACACCAGATCCGTGAGGTCCCGCAACCAGCCCCGCATGCCCACCACTGTGCCAACGCCCTCGTCGACCGGCCACCCCTGTGGACAACCGCCTGTGGACAACGCGACGCCACCGTCCGCCCGCGTCCCCCACACGAGTGGACGACCGTCCCGGAACACGCGAACGGCCGCCTCCACCAGGCCTCGGCCCGGCCGGAGACGGCCGCTTGTGCATCCCTCACCTCAACGCGCCACCTGAGCGCCTCACCCCGGATAGACCGGCGCCGACCCCGTCTTGACGACCTTCTGCCACTGCGCCCCCGTGGGCAGCCGGACGATCCCGTCCTCCGAGTAGGCCACCAGCGGCAGCTTGTCGTCCTCGGACGCGGCGATCTCCTTCACCCCGGTCAGGGCCGCGGGCGCCGGGCCCTCCGGTGTGGAGCCGTCGACCTGGACGTACCGCATCTGGAGTACGCCCTCCTGCTCGCGCCCCACCACCACGAGCCGGCTGTCCCCGGCCCACGACATGGCCGTGATCTCCTCCAGATCCGGGGTCGCGGAACGCAGTTCGAGGACCGACACCACCGGCTGCTCACCGGTCGCCCCACTCCGCTGGATCCGCCCGATGAACAGGGACCGCTTGCCGTTCTTCTCCACGACGAGCGCGATCCGCACCCCGTCGGCGGCCACCCGCACCGACTCGATACGGCCGTCCAGCCCGAGCGTCTCCACCGGGACCGGCTGGCCCGCGCCCTTCTGCAGCAGGAGCAGTCGGGGGTTCTTCGGGTCCCGGTCGGCCACCCACAGGTCGCCCTGCGCGTCCCAGCTCGGAGCCGTCAGCCGGTCGTCCTCGGTCTTGCCCTGGCTGGTGAGCACGGGGTCCCCGAGCGACGCGCCCGACACCAGCGACCCGACGTAGAGCGACTTCCCGTCGAGGCCGACCCCGGCCGCGGTCTCCTCGTCGCGTGACACCGCCACGGACCGTAGCTGCTTGTCGCCCGTGCCCAGCGCGCCCGGCACCGGATCGGCGTGCGTGCCCCTGCCTTCGCTGGAGATCCGCACCAGCCGGTGCTTGTCGTCGAGGAAGTACAGGTACCCGGGGTGCCTTATGGGGCCGTGTGCCGCAAGGTCCTTCGCGTCGCTCTCGCGGAGCACGCACAACTGCGCGCCGTTGGACGCCTGCAGCTCGACCTTGTCCACGGTGGGCGTCATGGTCTGGAGCGTGTAGAGGATCTGCGTGGCCATCTCGTTGCACCGGACCAGCCCCACCCGCGAGGCCCTCTGGTTCAACGGGACCGTCAGTTTGTTCTGGTCGTCGGGCGTCAGCGAGGTGACGCCCTTCCGCAGCGCCGTCCCGGTGGGGAAGCTCGACCTGACCACGGGCCCGAGCCAGCTCGTGGGCCCGTTGAGGAGCGAACGCACCATCTGGGTCATGGGGTCCACCCGTCGCCGTACGAACACGGGGTCCGCCACGGCGATCGGCTCCGAGGTCGACCCGGCCGAGGTGTTCGACGCGAAGTAGTACTTGTTGACCGACATGTAGTTGCGCTGGAAGTCCGAGCTGCCCATGACGACGCCCTGCGGCAGCGCGTCGATGCGCCACTGCCCGCTCTTGGCGTCCTTCGTCAGATGCACCCGCCGGCTGTACCGCCCGTCCGCCGGCGCGTACGCCTGCCGCGCGTCCACCGTGGCGACCTGATCGCCGGTCAAGGTGTAGGTGAAGGTGTCGGTGTCCTCCTGGCCGCCGGGGGCACGGACGGCCTCCGTGCTCGGGCCGTCGGCGAGCACCGTGGTGGACAGCTCCGGCTGCCAGTTCCGCGCCGCCTTGGCGGTCAGATACATGCGTGCCGTCTTGAAGTTCGGATCGTCGCTGGTCAGCGCCTCCAGGAAGCCCTGCACGATCTCCGCCTGGGACGCGTCCTCCTGGGGCGGCATCGCGAAGACCCGCACCTGGGTGTCCTGTCGCGGCGTCGACTCGACACCGCGGAGGTCCCCGCTGTCGGGCATCGAGGCACATCCCGCCAGCACTACGACGCCACACGCGATGTACGCCACCGCGCGTGCCGACTTCCGCCGGGCGCCCCCCACGCGGTCAGCGCCCACGAGATGCCTCCCCTTGCCTGGTCGATTCCTCCGGGGCGGCGGCCGGGTCGGCACCGCTCGCGCTGTCACCACGAGGTGTGTCCTCCGGAGGCCGGTCCTCCTGCCGCCGTGTGCCGCCGGTCGGCCGGGGCACCACGCGTGAGCCGTTGCCGGGCAGCGCCGTCGGGTCCGCGGTGGGCGTAGCGCCGGTCAGCCTCGGTATCGGCGGCACCTGGTCACCCATCGACTGCACCGGTACCGTCGCGCGCTTGTCCCCGCCCCCGCTCGGCAACCCCGCGTCATTAAGTCCACGATTACGGCGTGAGTCCTTGGGCTCCAGGGGTATCGGCGAGCCCCGCAGCGGTTCGTCCGCGGTCCTCGGCAGCGTCAGCCGGAACTGCGAACCGCCGCCCGGCTCACCCCACGCCTGCAACCAGCCGCCGTGCAGCCGCGCGTCCTCCAGGGCGATGGACAGCCCCAGCCCCGTACCACCGGTGGTACGCGCGCGTGCCGGGTCCGCCCGCCAGAAGCGGCTGAACACCCTGGTCGCCTCACCGGGCTTGAGCCCCACTCCGTAGTCGCGCACCGCGATGGCGACAGCCCCGCCCGCGGTGGCGAGCTTGACTATGACGTCCTTGCCGTCGCCATGCTCCACGGCGTTGACGACGAGATTGCGCAGCACCCGCTCCACCCGCCGGGCATCGGCCTCGGCGACCACGGGCTGCTGGTCGCCGACCACCCGTATCCGTGTGCCCTTGCGCTCGGCCAGCGGCTCGGCGCCGCTGAGAACCCGCCGTACGACCTCCCTGAGGTCTATCGGCTCGGCCTCCAGGGCCGCCGCGCCCGCGTCGAACCGGCTGATCTCCAGCAGGTCCGCGAGCAGCGTCTCGAACCGGTCCAACTGGTCGGCCAGCAATTCGGCCGACCGCGCGGTCATCGGATCGAAGTCCACGCGCGCGTCATGGATGACATCGGCCGCCATCCGTACGGTCGTCAGCGGCGTCCGCAGCTCGTGCGACACGTCCGACACGAACCGCCGCTGCATCCGCGACAGGTCCTCCAACTGCTGGATCTTCAACTGGAGGTTCTGCGCCATCTTGTTGAAGGCCTCGCCGAGCCGCGCGATGTCGTCCTCGCCGGTGACCTTCATCCGCTCCTGGAGGCGCCCGGCGGAGAGCCGCTCGGCGATCCCTGCGGCCATCCGCACCGGCGTGACGACCTGCCGCACCACGAGCCAGGCGATGGCCCCGAGGAGTACGACGACGAAGAGCCCGGCCGTGGCGAGGGTGCCCTTGACCAGGCTGAGGGACTTCTCCTCCTGGGTGAGCGGGAAGAGGTAGTACAACTGGTACGGATCGCCGTTCGGGTCGTTGACCTGCTTGCCCACGACCAGCGCCGGCTGGGACTCCTTGCCGTTGCTGTAGATGATGCGGGTGTAGCTCTGGGCCGCCGTCGTACGGTCGTTGACCCGCGCGCGCAGGTCTTCCGGCACGCTCGCGGAGGGATCGACGTACCCGGAACCGCGCGGACTGCGTCCGCCGCCGCTGTCCGAGCCCGCCGGCAGCGTCACCACGTCGAAGGCGCCCTGACCGCCGCTGGACAGCGACGACACGAGGTCGCTCATCCATGAGATGACGTTCTGCGAGGGGCCGCCGTCGGTCGCGGAACCGTCGGCGGCGGTCCCGCTGCCCGCCTCATCGGCCTTCTGCTTGGCCACGGCGAACCCGCCCGTGGCCTGGCTCTGGGAGGCCTTCACCTTGGCGTCCAGCAGGCCGTTGCGCACCTGGCCGATGACGACGAAGCCCAGCAGCAGGACGACGCCCAGCGACATCAGCAGGGTGGTGGCGACGACCTTGAGCTGGATGTTGCGCCGCCACAGCCGCATGACCGGCAGCAGCGGCCGGCGCACCCAGCGCATGAACAGACGCAGGACCGGGCTGCCCTGGACCCCGCCCTGCAGCAGCCCGCCCTCCAGCAGGCGCCCCCAGCGGGAGCCCGCCGCCTTCCGGCCGACAGGCCGCCCCGCGCGGGCCCCGGACCCCCCGGGCGCCGAAGCGGCACTGTCCCTGGACATGTCAGCTCGGTCCCGCCTTGTAACCGACCCCGCGGACGGTCACCACGATCTCCGGCCGCTCCGGGTCCTTCTCGACCTTGGAACGCAGCCGCTGGACATGCACGTTGACCAGCCGGGTGTCCGCGGCGTGCCGGTATCCCCAGACCTGCTCCAGAAGCACCTCACGCGTGAACACCTGCCACGGCTTGCGGGCCAGCGCGACCAGCAGGTCGAACTCCAGCGGTGTCAGGGCGATCGACTGCCCGTCCCGCTTCACGGAGTGACCGGCCACATCGATGACCAGATCGCCTATGGCGAGCTGCTCGGGCGCCGGCTCCTCGGACCGCCGCAGCCGCGCCCGGATCCGGGCGACCAGCTCCTTCGGCTTGAACGGCTTCACGATGTAGTCGTCAGCGCCCGACTCCAGGCCCACCACGACATCGACGGTGTCGCTCTTCGCGGTGAGCATCACGATCGGTACCCCGGACTCCGCCCTGATCAGGCGGCACACCTCGATACCGTCCCGTCCGGGCAGCATCAGGTCCAGGAGCACCAGGTCGGGCTTGCTCTCACGGAAAGCGGCCAGCGCCTTGTCGCCGTCGGCTACGAAAGACGGCTCAAAACCTTCACCACGCAACACAATGCCGAGCATCTCGGCCAGTGCGGTGTCGTCATCGACGACAAGGACTCGTCCCTTCATAAACGACATCATCCCATTAACTAAATCGTTACCTGTCGTGACCTGTCACACAGCTCTGCCAGCGCCTCCGCCGTCACGGGCGAAACAACGCCTTCTTCGGTGACGATCGCCGTCACCAGCTCGGGAGGCGTCACGTCGAACGCCGGGTTGTACGCCTGGGTCCCCAGGGGTGCCACCGGAATCCCGCCTCCCACTCCCGACATCGTCACCTGGGGTGATGTGACCTCCGTCACTTCGAATCCGGGACGCTGCTCCACCTCGATGGAGGCCCCGTCCGCCGTGTCCGGATCCACCGTCGTCACCGGCGCCACCACGATGAACGGCACGTGGTGGTACCGCGCGAGCACGGCGAGCGGATAGCTCCCCACCTTGTTCGCCACCGAACCGTCGGCGGCGATCCGGTCCGCCCCGATCAGTACCGCGTCCACCTCCCCGGCCGCGAACAATGAGCCCGCCGCGTTGTCCGTGAGCAAGGTGTACGCCATACCGTTGCGCGCCGCCTCATACGCCGTCAGGCGAGCACCTTGCAGCAATGGACGCGTTTCGTCCACCCACAGCCGCCTCAGCCGCCCCTCCCGATGCGCCGCGAGCGCCACTGCGAACGCCGTACCCTCGCCGCCGGACACCAGCGCCCCGGTGTTGCAGTGCGTCAGAATCCGGTGCCCGCCACCGGGCAACAGCTCGTCCAGCAGGGCCAGTCCATGCGCGGCCATCCGCGTGCTGGCCTCGGCGTCCTCCTGGTGAAGCCGTCGCGCGGCGGCCAGCGCGGCCGCGGCCGCCT
Source organism: Streptomyces sp. NPDC005492 (assembly GCF_040605995.1). Lineage (NCBI taxonomy): Bacteria > Bacillati > Actinomycetota > Actinomycetes > Kitasatosporales > Streptomycetaceae > Streptomyces > Streptomyces sp. NPDC005492. The sequence goes on along the minus strand of NZ_JBEXDX010000025.1, from coordinate 6,185 downwards.
GCTCGGGGCCGCCTCCCTTGGCCACCGCGTCACGGTGCGCGGCCTGGGCCCGGCGCACGCCGACGGACAGGTTCACCGCCGTGGGGCGGGCACCCGCCAGCGCGAGCGCGGCCTCGTCCACGTCGAAGCCCCGCGCGGCGGCGAGCGCGACGCCGTACGCCCCGGCGATGCCAAGCAGCGGCGCCCCGCGCACCGCCAACGAACGGATCGCTTCCACCAACGCGGAGGCGTCCGTGCACACCAGCTCGACCTCCTCGGTCGGCAGCCTGGTCTGGTCGAGAAGGACGAGCACAGGGCCCTCGGGGGGCTCGTCCCAACGGATCGCGGGTATCTCGGGCGGCCGGCCGTCCTCGCCGGATTGCGCGTACTGATCAGCCATGCGGTCAGTCTGCCCCGTATCCGGCGGACAATTGAAGGTGCGCAGCGGATACCGCGGCCGGTCACCGCTCGACCACCCCATGGCACGATGGCTGCCAACCTGCCGCCGCGCCCGCGGACGGGCACCGTGAAGGAGCGACGATGAACGACACTCCGGGCTGGGCCTCGCCCGGATCCGCCCCGCCCGACGGGCCCGAGCCCGGCGCGTCCGGTCCCGCCGAGCCCGCGGACCAGCCGGGCGCAGACCCGTCGGGCCCCGGCCCGCAATGGTCCAAGGAGCAGCCGCCACCCGGCCAGTGGTCCGCGCCAACCGGCACCCAGGGCCAGGCACCGCCTCCCCCGCCGCCAGGCCCGGGCTGGGGCGGCGGCCACCCCGGCGGCCCGCCGGGCCCAGGCGGCCCTGGGGGCTACGGAGGCTACGGCGGACCCGGCGGTTACGGCACCCCCGGCTGGGGAGCCGGCTGGGGCGGCCCCCCGCCCGCGGCCAAGCCCGGAGTCATCCCGCTCCGCCCGCTCGGAGTGGGCGAGATCCTCGACGGCGCCGTCTCCACCATGCGCACGTACTGGCGCACGGTCCTGGGCGTCTCCCTCACCGTCGCGGTCGTCATGCAGACCATCGTCGTCCTCGTCCAGGGCTTCGCCTTCAACGACCTCGCCAGCACCCAGGCCCTGGACGACCCCAACGCCAGCACTTCCGAAGTGACCCGCGCGATGAGCGAGGCCTTCCTCAGCACCGGCGTCGTCTACCTGGTCGTCCTCATCGGCACCGTCGTCGCCACCGCCCTGCTCACGACGGTCACCAGCCGCGCCGTGCTCGGCAAGCCGGTGACCGCCGGAGAAGCCTGGCGCGACGCCCGGCCCCAGGTCATCAAGCTGTTCGGCCTGATCTGCCTGTTGATCCTCATGGCTCTCGTCCTGATCGGCGTCCCCACCGTGCCCGGCATCATCGTGGCCGCCACGGGATCCCAGGACGCGGGCATCGCGCTCGCCGTCCTCGGCGGCCTCGCCGGCTGCGTCGTCACCCTCTGGCTGGCGATTCGCTTCTCGCTCGCCTCGCCCGCGCTGATGCTGGAGAAGCAGGGCATCGTGAAGTCGATGAGCCGCTCCGCGAAGCTGGTACGCGGCTCCTGGTGGCGAATCTTCGGCATCCAACTGCTCGCCCAGATCATCGCGAGCATCCTGTCGTCCATCCTCGTGATCCCGTTCGCCTTCATCGCCGGGCTGTTGAGCGGCGACGGCCTCGGTGGCCTCGTCGACGGCACCGGCGAGGTCGGCTGGACGTTCCTCATCATCAGCGGCCTCGGCTCGGTGATCGGCCGCATGATCGCGTTCCCGATCACGGCGGGCGTCACCGTGCTCCTGTACATCGACCAGCGCATCCGCCGCGAGGCCCTCGACCTCGACCTGGCCCGCGCCGCCGGCGTCCAGGACTACGGCACCGCCGCGCACGGCCCCACCCCGGGGAGCTGATGCGGTGAACCTGGCGGGGGGAGTGCTCACAGCCGTACGGTCGTCGGCCCTCTCGGGGGACGAACCGCCGGTGACGATCCCGCGCGACCCCGCGCGGGAGGCGGCCCGGCGTGAACTGTCCAAGCAGATGTACCACGAGAACGACCCCAGCCTGGTGCAGCGGGCCCTGGACGCCGTCTGGCGCTGGATCGGGAAGTTGTTCGACTCCGCGTCGGGGGCGACGCCCGGCGGCGCCGTCGGCCTGCTCGTCGTCGTCCTGGCCGTCCTCGCGGTCGGGGCCGCCCTGTGGTGGCGCCTCGGCACCCCGCGCCGCCAACCCGCCTCCGCCGCCCCCCTGTTCGAGGACGGCCCCCGAAGCGCCGCCGAACACCGCTCGGCCGCCGAGGCACACGCCGCCCAGGGACACTGGAACCCCGCCGTGCAGGAACGCATGCGCGCCATCGTCCGCGCCCTGGAGGAACGTGCCCTGCTCGACGCCCGCCCCGGCCGCACAGCCGACGAGGCGGTCGCCGAAGCCGGCCGCGCACTCCCGTCCCACACGGACGAACTGCGCGCCGCCGCCGGGCACTTCGACGACGTGACGTACGGCGGACGCGACGCGAGCGAGCAGTCGTACCACCGCATCGCAGAACTCGACCGCGACCTGGAGCGAACCAGGCCCGTCCTTACGAGAAGCGCCCACAGCACGGCCCACCACACCAGCCAGGGGGCCGCCGAATGACCGCGGAGGCGACGCTTCCCGCCACCTCGGCCTCGCCGACCGCCCGCCAGGTGTGGACCCGCGCGCGTGGCATCGTTCTCGCGCTCGTGATCCTCCTGGCGGCCGCCGTGGCGATCGCCGCGATCCGCTCCGACGCCCGGCACGGCGACCTTGACCCGCGCTCCGCCGACCCCTACGGCAGCCGCGCCGTAGCCGAACTCCTCGGCGACCGGGGCGTGTCCACGCGCGTGGTCTCGACCCTGGCCCAGGCCCGCGCGGCGACCGGCCCGGACACCACCCTCCTGGTCGCCGTCCCCGACCTGCTGACCAAGCGTCAACAGTCCAGCCTGCACTCGGCGTTCGCGGACTCCGGTGGCCGTACGGTCCTCGTCGCCCCCGGCACCCCGTCCCTGGACCGGCTCGCCCCCGAGGTCACCGCGGACGCCGGAGGCAGCGTCGACTCGCTGCTCTCCCCCGACTGCTCCCTGCCCGCGGCCCAGCGCGCGGGCGACGCGGAGACCGGCGACTACCGGTACAGGACCACAGCCCCCGACGCCGACAAGTGCTACCTCAGCGACGGCAGGCCGACCCTGCTCCGGCTCCCGGACACGTCCGGGGGCGGCGACACCGTCGTCATCGGCTCGCCCGACATCTTCTTCAACAAGCGTCTCGACAAGCAGGGCAACGCCTCGCTCGCCCTCCAACTCCTCGGCTCGCGCCCCCATCTGGTCTGGTACCTCCCCTCGCTGTCCGACATCTCGGCCACCGACTCCGGCGGCCAGAGCTTCTTCGACCTGCTCCCCTCGGGCTGGCTCTGGGGCACCCTGCAACTGTTCATCGCAGCAGCCCTGGCCGCCCTGTGGCGGGCACGCCGACTCGGCCCCCTGGTGCCCGAAAACCTCCCCGTGGCGATCCGTGCCTCCGAAACCGTCGAAGGCCGCGCCCGCCTCTACCGCAAGGCCAACGCCCGCGACCGCGCGGCCAACGCCCTGCGCTCCACCACCCGCACTCGCCTCGCCCCCCTCGTAGGCGTCCCCGTCTCCCAGGCGCACGCGCCCGAAGCCCTGCTCCCCGCGCTCTCCGCCCACCTCCACGGCGACGGACAGACCCTGCGCCCCCTCCTCTTCGGCCCGCCGCCCAGCGACGACGCGGCCCTCATCGCACTTGCCGACCAACTCGACGCCCTCGAAAGAGAGGTACGCCGTTCATGATGGACCCGACCACTGACAACGCCGGGTACACGGGGAATCCGGGCACCGCCCGAGCCTCCCTCGAATCCCTGCGAGCCGAGATCGCCAAAGCCGTGGTCGGCCAGGACCCCGCCGTGACCGGCCTCGTCGTCGCCCTCCTCTGCCGCGGACACGTTCTCCTAGAAGGAGTCCCTGGAGTCGCCAAAACGTTGCTCGTCCGCGCCCTCGCATCCGCCCTCGAACTCGACACCAAGCGCATCCAGTTCACCCCCGACCTGATGCCGAGCGACGTCACCGGCTCCCTGGTCTACGACACCCGCTCCGCCGAGTTCCGCTTCCAGCCCGGCCCGGTCTTCACCAACCTCCTCCTCGCGGACGAGATCAACCGCACCCCTCCGAAGACCCAGTCCTCCCTCCTCGAAGCGATGGAGGAACGCCAGGTCACGGTCGACGGCACCGCACGCCCGCTCCCCGACCCCTTCCTGGTCGCCGCGACGCAGAACCCCGTCGAGTACGAAGGCACGTACCCCCTCCCCGAGGCCCAGCTCGACCGCTTTCTCCTCAAACTGACGATCCCCCTCCCCTCCCGCCAGGACGAGATCGACGTCCTCACCCGCCACTCCGAGGGCTTCAACCCACGCGACCTGCACGCCGCCGGCCTACGCCCCGTAGCGGGCCCGGCCGACCTCGAAGCAGCCCGCGCCGCGGTCGCCAAGACGACGATCTCCCCCGAGATCACCGCCTACGTGGTCGACATCTGCCGCGCCACCCGCGAATCACCGTCCCTCACCCTCGGCGTGTCCCCGCGCGGCGCCACCGCCCTCCTCGCGACCTCGCGCGCGTGGGCCTGGCTCACGGGCCGCGACTACGTCATCCCCGACGACGTGAAGGCCCTGGCGCTCCCCACCCTCCGCCACCGCGTACAACTGCGCCCCGAGGCCGAGATGGAGGGCGTGACGGCGGACTCCGTCATCAACGCGATCCTCGCCCACGTCCCGGTCCCCCGCTGATGGCCCTCACCGGCCGCGCCGCCCTCCTCGCAGCCCTGGGCTCCCTCCCCGTAGGCATCTGGGAACCGAGTTGGACAGGCATCCTGGCCGTCACCGCACCTTTGGCGGTGGCCTGCGCCTGCGACTTCGCCCTGGCCGCTCCCGTACGCCGCCTGAGCCTGTCCCGCTCCGGCGACACGTCCGTACGCCTCGGCGAATCCGCCGACGTCACGCTGACCGTCACCAACCCGTCCCGCCGCCTGCTTCGAGCCCACATCCGCGACGCCTGGCCCCCCAGTAGCTGGCTGCCCGGCACGGAGTTCGCCGCATCCCGCCACCGCCTGACAGTCCCACCCGGCGAACGCCGCCGCCTCACCACCCGCCTACGCCCCACCCGCCGCGGCGACCGCCACACAGACCGGGTGACCATCCGTTCCTACGGCCCCCTCGGCCTCCTCACCCGCCAGGGCACCCACGTGGCCCCCTGGGCAGTACGCGTCCTGCCGCCCTTCACCAGCCGCAAGCACCTCCCGTCGAAGCTCGCCCGCCTGCGCGAACTCGACGGCCGCACCAGCGTGCTCACCCGCGGCGAGGGCACAGAATTCGACAGCCTGCGCGAATACGTCCCCGGCGACGACACCCGCTCCATCGACTGGCGCGCCACAGCCCGCCAAACGACGGTCGCGGTACGCACCTGGCGCCCCGAACGCGATCGCCACATCCTCCTGGTCCTCGACACCGGCCGCACCGCGGCAGGCCGTGTCGGCGACGCCCCACGCCTCGACGCCTCCATGGACGCCGCCCTGCTCCTGGCAGCCCTCGCCTCCCGCGCCGGCGACCGCGTGGACCTTCTCGCCTACGACCGCCGGGTCCGCGCCCTCGTCCAAGGACGCACGGCACGTGACGTACTCCCGTCCCTGGTCAACGCGATGGCGACACTCGAACCGGAACTCGTCGAAACAGACGCCCGAGGCCTTGCAGCCACCGCGATCCGGACAGCCCCGCGCCGCTCCCTGATCGTCCTACTGACAAGCCTCGACGCGGCCCCGGTCGAAGAAGGCCTGCTTCCCGTGCTCTCCCAACTCACTCAGCGCCATACGGTTCTGGTGGCTTCCGTGGCAGATCCACACATCGCCCGCATGGCCACGGCACGCGGAAACACGGAGGCGGTCTACGAGGCGGCAGCCGCGGCGCGCGCCCAGACCGAGCGCGACCGCACCGCGGAAAAGCTCCGCCGGCATGGCGTCACCATCGTCGACGCGACACCGGACGATCTCGCTCCGGCATTGGCGGATGCCTATCTGGCGCTCAAGAGTGCGGGACGCCTGTAGGAAAGGTGCCCTGCTTGCAAAGCAGGGCACCTAAACGCAGAAAACCCCCGTACCGAATTAACGGTACGGGGGTTTTCGCAATATTTGTTCGGCGGCGTCCTACTCTCCCACAGGGTCCCCCCTGCAG
>NZ_JBEXDX010000024.1:0-132582 GCF_040605995.1 Streptomyces sp. NPDC005492 | reverse complement strand
CGCCCACCTGACGTAGGGGTGTGGCCCGTTGCCGCGACCGGTCGCGGCAACGGGCCCTTCTCCCACTCCTGGGCTCAGTTGTTCTGCAGGAACTGCTTCGCGAGCTGGTCGCCCAGCGATACCGCCGCGCTGTGGCTCTCGATGGGGGACACGGTCGAGTTCTTGAACAGGATGTACGTCACGCCGGAGTCGGCGCCGCCGGTCGCCGGGTCGGGGTCGATGCCGAGGGCCTTTGCGGTGGCGTACGAGGCCTCGCCGATGATGTTCGTGGGGCCGGTGTCGCCGACGACGGCGTACTCGACCTTGTTGTTGTAGATCACGGCGACCACACCGCCGCCCTTGATGCCGTAGCTGGAGTACTTCCAGATGCTGCTGGAGCTGGGCACCACGATGTACGGCAGTGAATCCGCCTTCAGGGGCTGGCCGTCGGACTGGTGGAACGCGGTGTCGTCCTGGTACCAGGGGTCGGCGTTCTCGTTGCAGTTCGAGGTGCGCTGGCCGTCGCAGTCGATGTCCATGTCGGCCTTCCAGAACACGGCGCCGTTCTTGCCGCACACGGGGATGGTGGCCGACGTCTCGTCGTCGGTGCGGTACTTGCCGTTCGATATCTGCGAGCAGGACGTCACCTTGGAGAGCAGGTCGGCCGCGCTGACCGAGCCCTCCTGGGCGGACTTGGGGGTGGCGCCGGAGGCGCTCGCGGGGAGCACTCCGGCGGCGAGCAGCGCGGCACCTGAGGCCGCGGCGAGGGTCAGTGTTCGCATGCGCACTGTGGGGGACCCTTCTGTTAGGAAAGTTTCCTTACCGGGTGCGCAACAAGGTGGCCCCATCGACATGCCCGCGTCAAGGCCCTGGTACGAACCAAGGTGCACGAAGGGCCCGGAGCAGGCGGGCTCCGGGCCCTTCGCGGTGCGTCGGTCGAACGGTTGTCCTGGGGGCCGGTCGGCTCAGGCCTCGTTGAACGTCGAGGGGTCGGGGCCCAGCCGCCGGTCCTCGTTGAGCGCGCTGATCGCCGCGAGGTCCTCGGTGTCCAGGCTGAAGTCGAAGACCTCGATGTTCTCCTTGATCCGCGACGGCGTCACGGACTTGGGGATCACCACATTGCCGAGCTGGATGTGCCAGCGCAGCACGACCTGGGCCGGGGTACGGCCGTGCTTCTGCGCGATGGCGACGATCGCCGGCACCTCCAGCAGACCCCTGCCCGAGCCGAGCGGCGACCAGGCCTCGGTCGCGATGCCCTGCTCCGCGTGGTACTCGCGCGCCGCGCGCTGCTGGAGCTGCGGGTGCAGTTCGATCTGGTCGACCGCAGGGATCACCGACGTCTCAGCGATCAGCCGGGCCAGGTGGTCGGGTTCGAAGTTGGAGACGCCGATGGCGCGCACCCGGCCGTCGGCGTACAGCTTCTCGAACGCCTTGTAGCTGTCGAGGTACTTGTCCCGGGCCGGGGTCGGCCAGTGGATCAGATACAGATCCAGGTACTCCAGGCCGAGCTTCTCCAGCGACACGTCGAAGGCGCGCAGCGTCGAGTCGTACCCGTGGTCGCTGTTCCAGAGCTTGGTGGTGACGAAGAGATCCTCGCGCGGGACGCCGGACGCGGCGATGGCCTTTCCGGTGCCCTCTTCGTTGCCGTAGGCCGCCGCCGTGTCGATGCTGCGGTACCCGGCCTCGATGGCGGTGGCCACCGCCCGCTCCGCCTCGTCGTCCGGCACCTGCCAGACACCGAAGCCCAGTTGGGGCATCTCGACACCGTTGTTGAGGATGATCGGGGGGACCTTGCTGCTCACTGGCTCTCGATCCTTCAGTCGTCGGGTGGTACTCACATCGTCAACGATCACGGGCCGTACCGCATTCCTGACCGTGACATCCGTGCGAGCGCCGGCACCCGACCGCGTACCCCGACTACGGCCGCTCAGGCCCGGTACAGCGCCTCGACCTCGCCCGCGTAGGCGTTCTCGATGGCCTTGCGCTTCAGCTTCAGGGACGGGGTCAGCAGACCGTGTTCCTCGGTGAACGGCTGGGCCAGTATCCGGAAGGTGCGGATCGACTCGGCCTGGGACACCAGGGTGTTGGCGGCGACCACCGCGCGCCGCACCTCGGTCTCCAGATCGGCGTCCCGCACCAGCTCGGCGGGGGTCATCCGGTGCTTGCCGCGCATGGTGAGCCAGTGCTCGACGGCCTCCTGGTCGAGGGTGACCAGGGCGGCGATGTAGGGGCGGTCGTTGCCGACGACGATGCACTGCGAGATCAGCGGATGGTCCCGCACGCGCTCTTCGAGGAGTCCGGGTGCCACGCTCTTGCCGCCGGAGGTCACCAGGATCTCCTTCTTGCGGCCGGTGATGGTGAGATAGCCGTCCTCGTCGAGGGCGCCCAGGTCACCGGTGGCGAGCCAGCCGTCGTGCAGGGTCTCGTCGGTGGCCTTCTCGTTGTTGAGATAGCCCTGGAAGACGTTCTCCCCGTGCAGCCAGATCTCGCCGTCGTCCGCGATGTGCACGGTGACGCCGGGGATGGCCTGGCCGACCGTGCCGTAGCGGGTCCGCTCGGGCGGGTTGGCGGTCGCGGCCGCCGTCGACTCGGTGAGGCCGTAGCCCTCGTAGATCTGCACGCCCGCGCCCGCGAAGAACAGTCCGAGGCGGCGGTCCATGGCCGACCCGCCGGACATGGCGTTGCGGATCCGGCCGCCCATGGCGGCCCGCACCTTGGAGTAGACGAGTTTGTCGAAGAGCTGGTGCTGCATCCGCAGACCGGCGGACGGGCCGGGGCCGATGCCCCAGGCCTTCGCCTCGATCGCGTCCGCGTACCTCACCGCGATGTCCACGGCCTTCTCGAACGGCCCGGCCTTGCCGTCCTTCTCGGCCTTGCGGCGGGCCGCATTGAAGACCTTCTCGAAGATGTACGGCACGGCGAGGATGAACGTCGGCTTGAAGGCGACCAGGTCGGGCAGCAGGGCGGCGGCGTTGAGCTGCGGCTGGTGGCCGAAGCGGACCCCGCCGCGGATCGCCGCGACCTGCACCATCCGCCCGAAGACATGCGCGAGCGGCAGGAACAGCAGCGTCGCCGCCTCGTCGCCCTTCTTCGAGTGGAAGACGGACTCCCAGCGATCGATGACCGTGTCCGCCTCGTACATGAAGTTGCCGTGCGAGATGACACAGCCCTTGGGTCTGCCCGTGGTGCCCGAGGTGTAGATGATCGTCGCGGTCGACTCCGGGGTGACGGCCTGGCGGTGCCGGTGCACCACCTCGTCCTCGATGTGCGCGCCGGCGTCGTACAGCTCCTGCACGGCGCCCGTGTCGAGCTGCCAGAGCTGGTGCAGCGAGGGAAGGCGGTCGATGACGGTGGCGATGGTCATCGCGTGGTCCTCGTGCTCGACCATGGCCGCCGACACCTGCGCGTCGTGCAGCATCCAGAAGCACTGCTCGGCCGACGACGTGGGGTAGACCGGCACCACCTGGGCGCCGATCGTCCACAGCGCGAAGTCGAACAGCGTCCACTCGTAACGGGTACGGGACATGATCGCGACCCGGTCGCCGAAGCGGACGCCCCGGGCGAGCAGGCCCTTGGCGAGGGCGAGGACCTCGTCGCGGAACTCGGCGGCGGTCACGTCCCGCCATTCGTCCAGTTCGTCCTTGCGGCCGAGGGAGACATGGAGGGGGTCGTCCTGGGCACGCTGGAAGACGACGTCGGCCAGACCGCCCACCGGCGGTGCCAACGCCAACGGAGGGTTGTTGAACTCGCGCAAACCCCGCTCCCCGCTCCTGTTGGCACTCCCCACAGCGCGGTGAAAGCTACCCCACCGGACCGACGGGCGGGAGGGGGTGCCAAACCGAGCAGTCCTCACGTCCGCACTGGTCAGCGACGGAAAATGCCCGCACAAGGGGAAGGGTCGGACAGAAATCCTTACGGTTCCGTAGGTTTCGGCCCCGTAATCTCCACTGAATCTGTACGACCCGATTACCCCTGGCGTCCCAGCCCGGCGACATCACCCGGGTGATGTCGTCTCCTCTCCGATCAGCGTCCGCGCGGCGGATTCCGTCACTCGACAGATACGGCGGCTACGGCGGCACCGAAGCCCTCAGCGCCGGTGCAGCCGGTCCCCGCCCGCCAGAATCGCCCCCGCGAGCGCCTCGGCCGCCCCCTGCGCGGAAGCCCGGCGCCGCCCGTGCACCAGTACGAAGTCGACCTCGCCCAGCTCCGGCAGCCCCGCCCGCTCCGGCATCCGCAAAAGCCCCGGCGGAACCATTCCCCGCGAGTGCGCCATCACTCCGAGTCCGGCCCTGGCTGCGGCGATCAGCCCGTTCAGGCTCCCGCTCGTGCAGGCGATCCGCCAGGCCCGCCCCTGCCGCTCCAACGCCTCCATCGCGAGCGCCCGCGTGATCCCCGGCGGCGGATAGACGATCAGCGGCACCGGCCGGTCCGCGTCCAGGCGGAGCCGCTCCGCGCCGATCCACACCAGCTTGTCGTGCCAGACCAGTTCGCCCCGGGGATCCTCGGCCCGCCGCTTCGCGAGCACCAGGTCCAGCTTCCCGGCCGCCAGTTGCTCGTGCAACGTCCCGGACAGCTCCACCGTCAGTTCGAGATCGACCTCGGGATGGTCGTAGCGGAAGCCCTCCAGGATCTCCGGCAGCCGGGTCAGGACGAAGTCCTCGGACGCCCCGAAGCGCAGTCGGCCGCGCAGCCGGGTGCCGGTGAAGAACGCCGACGCCTGCTCCTGCACCTCCAGGATCCGGCGCGCGAAGCCGAGCATCGCCTCGCCGTCCTCCGTCAGCTCCACCGAGTGCGTGTCCCGGGTGAAGAGCTGCCGTCCCGTCGCGTCCTCCAGCCGCCGCACATGCTGGCTCACCGTCGACTGGCGCAGTCCGAGCCGCCGCGCGGCCTGCGTGAAACTCAGGGTCTGGGACACCGCGAGGAAGGTACGCAGGTGGGAGAGGTCGTACACGCACACCACGGTAGCCGCTCATCGCGAAACGTGATGACAGTCAGAGCGGTATGACGGATTCCCGATCAAGGGGCGGAAGAGGAAGATGGGAGGGCACGAGTCCGTGCCGGACGGCGGACGTACAGCGAAGTAGTGGAGCACAGTGAAACGCCTGCGATGGCCGAGTCGGATGCCGATCGACCCCTACATCCTGCTGCTGCTCGGGACGGTGGGCATCGCCGCACTCCTCCCCGCCAGAGGCACGGGCGCCGACGTCGCCTCGGGCGCCTCCACGGCCGCGATCGCCTTCCTCTTCTTCCTCTACGGCGCCCGCCTCTCGACCCGTGAAGCACTCGACGGGCTCAAGCACTGGCGACTGCATACGACCGTCCTGGCCTGCACCTTCGTCGTCTTCCCGCTGCTCGGCCTGGCCGCCCGGGGCCTGGTCCCGGTGCTGCTCACCCACCCCCTCTACCAGGGGCTGCTCTTCCTCACCCTGGTCCCGTCGACCGTCCAGTCGTCGATCGCGTTCACCTCGATCGCGCGCGGCAACGTGCCCGCCGCGATCTGCGCCGGCTCCTTCTCCTCGCTCGCCGGCATCGTCGTCACCCCGCTGCTCGCCGCCGCCCTGCTCGGCGGCAACGCGGGCGGCTTCTCCGCGGACTCCGTCGTCAAGATCGTGCTGCAACTCCTCGTGCCGTTCCTGGCCGGGCAGGTGCTGCGGCGCTGGATCGGCGGCTTCATCACGCGGCACAAGAAGGTCCTCGGCTACGTCGACCGCGGCTCGATCCTCCTCGTCGTCTACACCGCGTTCAGCGAGGGCATGGTCCAGGGCATCTGGCACCAGGTCAGCGCCCTCCGCCTCGCCGCGCTCCTCGCCGTCGAGGCCGTCGTCCTCGCCGTGATGCTCACCCTGACCTGGTACGGCGCCAAGGCGCTGCGCTTCGACCGGGAGGACCGGATCGCCATCCAGTTCGCCGGCTCGAAGAAGTCCCTCGCCTCCGGACTTCCCATGGCCAGCGTCCTGTTCGGCGCCCACGCCTCCCTCGCGGTGCTGCCGCTGATGCTCTTCCACCAGATGCAGTTGATGGTGTGCGCGGTCATCGCCAAGCGCCGCGCCCGCGATCCGCAGCCGGAGGTCAGCGAGACGGCGGCCCCAACCGCAGGGTCACGAACCGCGGTCGGTACAGGGACACGTTCCGGCTGAGGTTCAGCGCGGCCGAAGTGGCCGTCGCGTCCAGCCAGTTGACGTCGTAGCTGAGGACGATCCGCCCGTCGCCGCCCAACTCCGGGTGCGCCTGCGGGTTGTAGGCGGCGACCTGCCCCGGCGGCAGCGGTGGGCTGAAGCTCCTGGCCGGCCCGTGCCACGGCCCGACGGGTGAACAGGCCCAGTACGAGGTCACGGTGGTCAGCCCCCGGCTGCCCGCGGCCATCGTGAACAGGACGTACGCCCCGCCGTCCCGCACCACCGAGAACGCGCTGCCCACCCCCGTGCGCCGCCCGTCCCCGAGCACCGGTCGCGGCCCGGCCCGGGCCGTCCACGCCGAGCCGTCCCAGAACTCCCACGCGCCCGGCTCCCCGAGCCGCCCCCGCGGCACCCGCGCCACATACGCCGAGGAGGTCGGCCGGGCCGCGGCCTGGGCGTCGTTCCCGCCGAAGACATACGTCCAGCCGCCCGCCACGACCGCCGTCGTCCCGAACTGCACCCGCTGCGAAGGATCTTGGACCAGCCACTGGTCGAAGACGTTCACGATCGACTCCACCCGCAGATCCGGCAGCGACAGCGTGGCGACCTCGGTCGCGGTCGGCACGCCGTAGATCCACGGATACGGTCCCGCCGTACGCGTCCACAGCAGCACCCGTACGACGGACTCGGCCGAGCCGGGGGAGCGGGGCTCGACCCGGGCCGCGACCGGCCAACGCCACTCGTTCGGCGCCGGATCGGGGAACAGCGGGGCGGGCAGGGTGAGTTGGGGGCGCCCGTCCCGCATCACGACCGCCGAGTTGCGCACCAGCGGCGCGGTGGTGTCCCGCCAGGCGTACGACTCGCCGACCGGGTTGGGCGGGCCGTGCACCTGGCCGAGATAGGTGTCGGAGAACAGCCACAGCACCCGGCCGTCCGGCAGCCGCACCGAGTGGGTGCCGTCGCCGCCGGTCCAGTCGTCGGCGCGGGTCTCGTCGTCGCCGTACGCGGCAAAGGAGTTGGTGAGCTTGGCGTCGGCGGACCAGGAGCGCACCGTACGGGCCGCGCACGCGCCGCCGCCCTCCCGGGCGTGGTCCTTCGGGAGGGCGGTGAGCAGCACGGCCGCGAGAGCCAGGGTCAGCAGCAGGCCGACCCCGGCTCCCGTCCGCTGTCGTGCTCGTCGGTCCTCGGGCACGCACGGGACGTTAGTGGCTGCCGCTCACATGGTCCATGGGCAGCCACAGCACGGTCCCGGCGGTGGGCGGGTGCTGCGCGGCCAGCTCGTCGTCCGTCAACAGCCGGTCCCAGACGTGGACTTCGTCGATCGACCCGGTCAAGTACTGCATGCTGTCCATGCGTTGGCCGATGTGCACACCGAACGGCGAGTTGCGGCTCACGGAGCCCACGATGTCCGCCGTGCTCACCGTCGTACCGTCCACGGACAGCGTCAACTGCCCGCCGCCGCGCCGCAGGACGGCCCGGTGCCACTGGCCGTCGTTGTAGGCGCCGGCGGCGACGACCGAGGTGGTGCGGACGGCCGTCGCGCCGTCGCGGGTGGTGATCAGTGCCCGGACGTGGTTCCCGGCGGGCTCGCCGCGCAGCCAGACCTGCGGCTGGGTGGTACCGACCCCGCCCATCCACAGGAACGGCTGATCACCCGTCGTCGCGGTGTAGCGGAACCAGAGGGACGCCGTGAAGTCCTTTGTCCCCAGGGGCAGTCGATCGCTGTACGGCAGCCGTACGGCGTCGTCGACCCCGTCGAAGGACAGGGCGCCGCCGGACACACCGTCGGTCTCCTCGGCGCCGCCGAGCACCGCGGCGCGCTTCGCGTGCGGGGCGAGGTCGGCGGTGGTCGGGTCGGGTCCTCGACGCGGTTGCAGCCAGGCCTCGTTGAAGCGGGCGAAGCGGATCTCGTCGGTGGCGGTCACCGCGCCGCCCTCGTAGAGCAGGCCCACGGTGTCGCCGTCGATCCGCGCCATGTCGGAGTAGCCCGACCAGTCCGTCGTCACGACCGTGCCGCGGTCGACGCTGTCCCAGGTGCGGCCACCGTCGTAGGAGGAGCGGATCATCATCGTCCGGCGGCGGTCCGGGTCGGCGTCGCAGGCCAGCAGGATGCGGGCGCCGACGCCGAGCGTCGAGCACTGCACCTGCGGGGCGTACAGGTCGGGCAGGTCGTGGAAGGGCGCGGTGAAGCTGTCGCCGCCGTCGCGGCTGACCGCCTGGGTGCGGTGGCCGAGGTCGGTGCCGTCCTGCTCGCGGCCGCTCACCAGGATCGAACCGTCGGTGCGCTCGGTGAGCGTCACCTCGGACGGTTTCTGCCGCCAGGTCCCGTCGGCCGCGATCGGCCAGGAGTCGGTGGCGCCGATCTTCCAGTGGTCGCCGTCGTCGTCGCTCACGATCAGTGCCGCGTTGTTGGCTGTAACCCGACTCCCATCCCAGGTCTCGGTGTTGACGCCGAAGACGAGCCGGCCCTTGTGCCGTCCGCGCGTCAGCTGGATACCGTGCACGGGGCCGGTGGCGTACCAGGAGTTCCAGTTCGGGGGCAGGATCTCGTCGCTCAGGTCACGCGGCTGCGACCAGGTGAGACCGTCGTCGTCGCTGTACTGCATGTGCGGGGTGCGGTCGCAGGGGACCGAGCAACTGGCGCTGTCCGTACGGCCCGTGTTGTACGTCTCGGCGAGCAGGATGCGACCCGTCCTGCGGTCCACGACGGGGGCGGGGTTGCCGTGCGTGTCACCGCCGCCGTCGCTGACGACCTGCAACGGGCTCCAGGTGCGGCCGTCGTCCGTGGAGCGCTTGACGACGATGTCGATGTCGGCGGCGTCACCGCAGTTGAGGACCCGGCCCTCGGCGAACGCGAGCAGGGTGCCGTCGTTCGTCTTGACGATGGCGGGGATGCGGAAGCAGGCGTAGCCCGGGTCCTGGGAAGCCTTGAAGATGACCTGCTGGTCGAACTCCGGTGCGGGGGAGGTGGTTTGGGCGGTGGCGTGCGCGTGGCTCGGGAGCATGAGCAGCGCGGCCAGGGTGAGTGCGGCGGTGAGGGTGGATCTCAGACGTGCGCGAAGCCTTGACGGCATGGAGCGACCTGCCCTTCATTCGTCTGGACATCCGGACATCCCACGTCCAACGGGCGTGTCACAGACGTTAGTTGCCGCCTCGGGCGCCTCACAAGAAGCGTGCAGCGGCCGTCGTCCCCCAAGTCCGCCGTACCGACACGTCGGTGAGGGATCGTCAGCCTGGCCAGGACTGGCTCAGGGGCGCAGCACCACCTTGCCGAGGTTGCTCCGCGACGCGATCACCTCGTGCGCCTTCGCCGCCTCCGCGAGCCCGAACTCCCCGTGCACCACCGGTTTCAGGGCGCCCCGCGAGAACAACCGCCACAGCTCCTGACGCCACCGCTCGTACATCTCCGGCTTTCCCCGTGCGATCCGCGCCATCTGGAACCCGATCACGGACTTGGCGCCCACCAGAACGTCGTACGCCTGGATCGTCCCGCCACCCGAGCTGTACGCCACGAGCCGCCCACCCGGGACGAGCGCCGCCACGGCCGGAGTGAGCAACTCGCCGCCCACCGCGTCCAGTACGTAGTCGACAGGGTCGCCCGAGCCCAGCCCGTCGTAGGCGATCACCTCGTCGGCGCCCAGGGCGCGCACGAAGTCGCCCTTCGCCGGATCGGAGACCGCGCCCACGACCCGCCCCGCGCCCCGGATCCTCGCCATCTGTACGGCGAGATGTCCGACCCCGCTCGCCGCGCCCGTGATCAGCGCGGCCTCGCCGGGTTCGGGGCGAGCCGCGTCCAGCGCGCCCAGGGCCACCAGCCCACTGCGGACGAGCGCGACGGCCTCGACGGCGGAGGCGTCGTCGGGCACGGGGGAGGCCATGGCCTCGTGGAGGACGGCGAAGTCGGCGTAACCGTGCCCGAAGCACAGCCCCGTCACCCGCTCACCCGCCCGGAAGCGGGCCACGCCCTGTCCTACGGCGACCACTTCGCCCGCGATCTCGCCGCCGAGCGGGACCGGCTCGGCGGCCTCGGTGACCTTGCGGACGACAGGGAGCGTGACCCCGATCGCCTCGGCGCGGACGAGGAGTTCACCGGGACCCGGTTCAGGGACGGGGACCTCCTCCAGGAACAGCGGGCCGCCGGTGGACTCGTACCGGACGCGACGCATCGCACCTCCAGGAACGGTGGGGAGAACCGTTGGGAGGCCCAATGGTATTCACGATATCGTTGGGAAGTCCAATGATTTCTGGGTAGGGTGGACTTATGGCCGAAGCACCCCTCCCCGCGATCCGCTCCCTCCCCAGTTGGCTCCTGGGCCGGGCCGCCGCGCGCGGCCGGGCCCTCGTCGCCGACGCCCTGGCGGCCGAAGGCCTGAAGATGTGGCACCACGTGGTGCTCTCCGCCGTCCGCGACCTCGCCCCCGTCGCCCAGGCCGACCTCGGCCGCGGTGTCGGGCTCGACCCCAAGGACCTGGTCGGCGTCCTCAACGACCTCCAGTCCACCGGCCTCGTCGTACGGGAGCCGGACCCGAAGGACCGCCGTAAGAACGCGGTCTCGCTCACGACGGAGGGCGCACGCTTGCTGAAGCGCTGCGAGAAGGCGGCCCGCGCCGCCAACGAGCAACTCCTCGCCCCGCTGTCGGCGGCCGAACGCGAGCGGTTCATGGACCTGTTGATCCGGATTTCCGGCACGGACGGCTGACGACAGCTAACGTTCCGTCATGACCCCACCGCAGACTCCCGAACCCCGGCTCGCCCTCGACCCCGAGCGCACCGCCCTGGTCCTCGTCGATCTGATGGACCGCATCGTCGCGCTGCCGCTCGAACCGTACATGGGCACCGAAGTCCTCGCCGTGGCAGCGGAGTTGGCCGCCGGCTTCCGCTCCGCCGGCGCCCTCGTCGTCCTGATCCGGGTCGAACGCCCGGGCATCGCCGAACAACCCGCCGGCAGCGGACTCGCGGCCGGACTGGCCCGCGCGGCCGACCTGGAGATCGTGAAGCGGACGATCGGCGGCTTCCAGGGCACCGGACTTGACGACCGCCTGCGCGAACGGGGCGTCACCACGCTGGTGTTCGGCGGGATCGCCACCAACCTCGGGGTGGAGTCCACCGCCCGCGCCGCCGGAGACCTCGGCTACCAACTCGTCTTCGTCGAGGAGGCCATGAGCGCGTTCACCGCCGCCGAGCACCAGGCCTCCGTGAAGCTCGACTTCCCGCGACTGGGCACGGTGGTGAGTGCGGCGGAGGTGCGTTTCACGCCAGGCGGCTGAGGCGTACGGCCGGGCGGTCAGACGAGGACCGTGCCGCCGTCCACGACCACCGTCGAACCGGTGGTGTAGCCGCCGCGCATCAGATACAGATACGCCTCGGCGATGTCCTCCGGCTCGCCGATCCGGCCGACCGGGAGCGACCCGGCGACGGACTCGAACAGCCCGTCCCGGTCCTCGTCGTCCATCTCCCGCCACAACTCGGTACGGACCACACCGGGCGCGACCACATTGACCCGCAGCGGCGCCAGTTCCAGGGCCAGCGCCCGGGTCAGCGACTCCATCGCCCCGCACAGCGCGGAGGCGACGCTCGTGCCGGGCAGGGGCCTGCGTCCGGCGGTCCCCGTGGTCAGGACCACCGAACCGCCCTCCCTGATCGACCCGGCACCGTACTTCACCGCCGTGTACGCACCCCACAGCCGGGTGTCCAGGAAGGCACGGGCCCGCCCGAGATCCGACTCTGCGAGCGACTCCATCAGCAGCGCGTCACCCGCCGTGTACACCAGATGGTCGTAGCCGCCGAGCTCCCCGAAGAAGGCCCGCACCGCGTCCTCGTCGCTCGCGTCGAGCACCCGGCCCTCGGCATCCTCCGGGAGCCGCTTCAGCGCAGCGTCCACGCTTTCCCGCCGCCGTGAGGCGACCACCACCCGGGCGCCCTCCCGCGCGGCCGCCTCCGCGACCGCGAGCCCGATACCCGCCGTTCCGCCGATAACGACGATCCGCTGGCCTCGCAATTCCATGACCTGCCCCTTTCGTGCTGCTGTGACGCGATCCAGCCTGCGGCCGGCGCCGCGGCGCCGTCCAAGACCTCTTTCGACGGTGGCGATACCCTGAAGGCATCGCCGACGCGACACGGAAGGAGCGGCACCCATGGACCTCGACCTGCGGAAGGTCCGCTACTTCGTGGCGGTGGCCGAGCTGCTGCACTTCGGTCGCGCGGCCGAGCGACTGCACATCGCGCAACCGGTGTTGAGCCGTCAGATCCGGGCCCTGGAAAAGGACTTGGACGCCACGCTCTTCGAACGCGACAGCCACGGAGTGACGTTGACGGCGCCCGGCCGTCAACTCCTCGACGACGGACGGGCCCTGCTCGCCTCCGCGAACGCCACACGGCGCAGGGTGCACCGGTCCGCGCGGGGCCCGCACCGCCTCGTCGTCGGCTTCCGGGCGGGCGTCGTGATCACCCACACCCTGCGCGCCTTCGCCGCCGCCCACCCCGACATCGAGGTCAAGGCCCGCCGGGTCGAATGGGACGACCAGGAGCAGTTGATCCTCGACGGCACCGTCGACCTCGCCTATCTGCGCCGCCCCGTCCGCGAACAGGGACTCGCACTGCTCCCCCTGTTCACCGAGACCCGGGTGGCGATGCTCCCCGCCGACCACCGGCTCGCCGGCAAGCAGGACCTCGTGCTCGCCGACCTCGACGACGAGACCTGGCTGCGCTACAACGACCCCGGGCCCGACGACGTGCCGATCCGCAGCATCGAGGAGAAGTTCGAGGTCGTGGCATCCGGAGCGGGCATCACCCTCGTCCCCGCCTCCGTCGCCGAGCAGTACTCCCGCCCCGACATCACCTACGTGCCCGTGACCGACGCCGCACCCGACGAGGTGATCCTCGCCTGGGAGGCGGCCCGCCGCTCACCCCTCATCACGGCGTTCACGCGGGCCGCACAAGGCCTCGGCGGACAGGGCTGAGGCGGGGCCCCGCGGCGCAGGGGGCGCTCCCCGCCGGCCGGGGCCCCGCCGCCGTGCCGCGGGACGGGGACCTCAGCCCTGGGCGGCCGCGGCCCGCAGGGCGATGCGGTCCTCGCCCGCGTACACGTTCAGGTTGGCGCCCCGCAGGAAGCCCACCAGGGTCAGACCTGTCTCCACCGCCAGGTCCACGGCCAGCGACGACGGCGCCGACACCGCGGCCAGCACCGGGATGCCCGCCATCACGGCCTTCTGCGCCAGCTCGAACGAGGCCCGGCCCGACACCAGCAGGATCACCCGGGACAGCGGCAGATCACCGTTCTGCAGGGCGCGGCCGACCAGTTTGTCGACCGCGTTGTGTCGGCCCACGTCCTCCCGTACGTCCAGCAGCTCGCCCTCCTCGCTGAACAGGGCCGCCGCGTGCAGACCCCCGGTCCGGTCGAAGACCCGCTGGGCCGCGCGGAGCCGGTCGGGGAGGCTCGCGAGCAGGGCGGGCTCGACACGGACCGGGGGAGTGTCGGCGATGGGCCAGCGGGCCGTCGTACGGACCGCGTCCAGGCTCGCCTTGCCGCACAGACCGCACGAGGACGTCGTGTACACGTTCCGCTCCAGCGTGATGTCGGGAATCACCACGTCCGGGGAGGTCCGTACGTCCACCACGTTGTACGAGTTCGAGCCGTCGACCGTCGCCCCCGCGCAGTACACGATGTTCTGCAGATCGTATGCAGTCGCCAGTACACCCTCACTGACCAGGAACCCGGCCGCGAGCGCGAAGTCGTCGCCCGGTGTGCGCATGGTGATCGCCAGCGGCTTGCCGTTGAGCCGGATCTCCAGGGGTTCCTCGGCGACCAGCGTGTCCGGGCGGCTGGAGACCGCGCCGTCCCGGATCCGGATCACCTTGCGTCGTTCCGTGACTCGTCCCATGTCCTGATCAGCCCCGGTTCTGTACGTGCTGGTAGCCGAAACGGCCCTTGATGCAGAGGTTGCCGTGGGTCACCGGATTGTCGTGCGGCGAGGTGACCTTCACGATCTCATTGTCCTGCACGTGCAGCGTGAGGTTGCAGCCCACTCCGCAGTACGCGCACACCGTGGTCGTCTCGGTCTGCGCCGACTCGTTCCACGTACCCGCCGCGCGCATGTCGAACTCGGACTTGAACGACAGCGCCCCGGTCGGGCACACCTCGACGCAGTTCCCGCAGTACACGCACGCCGAGTCGGTCAGCGGCGCGTCGTGCTCGACCGCGATCCGCGCGTCGAAACCGCGCCCCACCACGGAGATCGCGAAGGAGTTCTGCCACTGCTCGCCGCACGCGTCGACGCACTTGTAGCAGAGGATGCACTTGTCGTAGTCACGCACATACAGCTCGTTGTCGACCCTCGGCTCCTCGCCGAGCCGGGCCGCGTCCGGGCCGAAACGGTCCGGCTCCGCCCCGTACTCCTCCATCCACTCGGCCGCCTTCGGCGTCGTCGACAGGTCGACCGAGGACGCGAGCAGTTCGAGGACGACCTTGCGGCTGTGCCGGGCCCGCTCGGTGTCCGTCCGCACCTCCATACCGGGCTCGGCCCGGCGGGAGCAGGCGGGCACGAGGGTCCTGGCCCGCTCCACCTCCACGACACACACCCGGCAGGCGTTCTTCGGGGCGAGCGTGTCGCCCTGGCAGAGGGTCGGCACATCCTTCCCGGCGGCCCGGCAGGCGTCCAGGACCGTCGAGCCCTCGGGCGCGCGCACCGGCTCCCCGTCGATCGTGAACTCCAGCATCCGACGCGGAATCCCCAGCGGTATCGCGGTCATTCGTACGCTCCCAGACGGTCTACGGCGGATTCCACGGCGTTCCACGCGGTCTGCCCCAGACCGCAGATCGAGGCGTCCCGCATCGCCCGCCCGACCTCCCGCAACAGGGCGATGTCGTCGGCCGCGGCGGCTCCGGTGCGCTCCACGATGCGGTGCAGCGCCTCCTCCTGCCGTACGGTCCCGACCCGGCACGGCACACACTGCCCGCACGACTCGTCCCGGAAGAACTCGGCGATCCGCAGCAGCAGCCGGGGCAGCGGCACGGTGTCGTCGAACGCCATCACGACCCCCGAACCGAGCGTCGTGCCCGCCGCCCGGGTCCCCTCGAAGGTCAGCGGGATGTCGAGTTCGTCGGGCCGTACGAAACCGCCGGCGGCCCCACCGAGCAGTACTGCCCGCAACCGCCGCCGGACACCGGCTAGTTGCAGCAGTTCGCCGAGCGTCGCCCCGAACGGCAGCTCGTAGACACCCGGCCGGTCGACACTGCCCGACACACAGAACAGCTTGGGGCCGGTCGACCCGCCGGTGCCGATCGCCGCGTACGCGGGTGCGCCCATGGTCAGGATCGGCAGCACGTTGACGAGCGTCTCCACGTTGTTCTCGACCGTCGGCTTCCCGAACAGGCCCTTCTCGACCGGGAAGGGCGGCTTCGAGCGGGGCTCGCCCCGGTAGCCCTCGATCGAGTTGAAGAGGGCGGTCTCCTCACCGCAGATGTACGCGCCCGCGCCGCGCCGGATCTCGATGTCGAACGCATACCCCTGGCCGAGGACGTCCTCGCCGAGGAACCCGCGCGTGCGGGCCTGGTCGACGGCATGCTGCATACGATGTACGGCTCTTGGATACTCGCCGCGCAGATACAGATAGCCCCGGTGGGCGCCCGTCGCGTACCCGGCCACGGTCATCGCCTCGACCAGCGCGTACGGGTCGCCCTCCATGACCACCCGGTCCTTGAAGGTGCCCGGCTCGGATTCGTCGGCGTTGCACACCAGATGGTGCGGACGGTCGGGCTGGGACGCCGTGGCCTGCCACTTGCGGCCGGTGGGGAAGGCGGCGCCACCACGCCCGACCAGTCCGGAGTCGGTCACCTCGCGGATGACCCCGGCCGGACCGAGCTCGAAGGCCCGCCGCAGGGCCGTATAGCCGCCGTGCGCGCGATAGTCGTCCAACGAGGACGGATCGACGACACCGACCCGCCGCAGCAGCGTCAGCGCCGGGTCGCCCGCCTGCGGAACGGCCGCCGCCGCGGCCGGTTCCTCCGGCGCCGAGTCCGGCGCGGTCGCCGCGAGGACGGCGGCCTCGACCGTCGCCGGTGCCGACACCGCCGTACGCACCGGATCGCCGGCCCTCATCGCGAGGGCGGCCGGAGCGCGTTCGCACAGGCCCAGGCAGGGGCTGCGCTCCACGGCGACCCCACTGCCGGGCCCGAGCCGCGACTCGACCCCGGCACACAACTCGCCGGCGCCCGCAGCCGTGCACGCGAGGTCGGTGCACACGTGCAGCACGGTCGAGGGACGCGGCCGCACCGAGAACAGGGCGTAGAAGGTGGCGACCCCGTACGCCTCCGCCGGCGGGACCGTCAGACGCCGGCACAGATAGGCGAGGGCGCCCTCGCTGATCCAGCCGACCCGGTCGTTGACCGCGTGCAACCCCGGCAGCAGCAGATCACGCCGGTCCCGCGCCTCGCGCCCGCCACGCGCCCAGCGCAGATCGGCGTCGGAACGGTCCGCGCCCTCCCACGAGGACTCCGGAGGCCCCAACAGGGCGTCCACGGCGGCCCGTTCCTCGTCCGTCGGCTTGCTGTCGCCGAAGTGCAGGTCCACTTGCGTCACCTCACGTAGGCCGTGACCGGAAGCTTCTCGATGCGGATCGCCGACGCCTTGAACTCCGCCGTCCCCGCGATCGGGCAATTCGCCTCGATCGTCAACTGGTTGGTGTCCACCTCGTCGGGAAAATGCATGGTCATGAAGGCGAGCCCCGGCCGCAATGCCGTGTCCACCCAGACCGGCGCCACCACCGCCCCGCGCCGCGAGGACACCCGCACCTCCTCACCGACCACGACCCCGTACCGCTCGGCGTCCTCCGGACACAGCTCGACGAACTCGCCACGCCGCAGCGGGGACGCGAAACTCCCGCTCTGCACACCGGTGTTGTACGAGTCCAGCCGCCGCCCGGTCGTCAGCCGGATCGGGTACTCCTCGTCCGTCAGGTCGACCGGCGGATCGTGCTGGACCAGCCCGAACGGCGCACGCACACCCCGCCGCCCCGGGTCGCTCTCCCACAACCGGCCGTGCAGATACGTCGGTTCGAGCTCCTCGGTGCTCGGACACGGCCACTGGATGCCCTGCTGCTCCTCCAGGCGTGCGTAGGTCATCCCGTGGTGATCCGGTGACAGCGACCGCAGTTCGTTCCACACGGCCTCGGCGTCGTCGTACTTCCACTCGTGCCCGAGCCGCCGCGCCAGCGCGCAGATGATGTCGATGTCCTCGCGGGCCTCACCGGGCGGGGCGACGGCCCGCCGTACCCGCTGAACACGCCGCTCGCTGTTGGTCGTCGTGCCCTCGGTCTCCGCCCAACCGGCGGTGGCGGGCAGGACCACGTCCGCCAACTCAGCTGTCTTCGTCAGGAAGATGTCCTGGACGACGAGGAAGTCGAGCGCCGACATCCGGCGCACGGCCTGCTCACTGTCCGCCTCCGACTGGGCGGGGTTCTCGCCGATGCAGTAGACCGCCCTGAGCGAGCCCTCCTCCATCGCCTCGAACATCTCGGTGAGGTTCAGTCCGTAGTGCGGCTCGACGACGGTGTCCCAGGCCGACTCGAACTTCGCCCGCGCGTCCGGGTCGAGGATGTCCTGGAAGCCGGGCAGCCGGTTGGGGATCGCGCCCATGTCGCCGCCGCCCTGCACGTTGTTCTGACCGCGCAGGGGCTGCAACCCGCTGGCGTAGCGCCCCACATGGCCGGTCAGCAGCGACAGGTTGATCAACGCGCGCACGTTGTCCGTGCCGTTGTGGTGCTCGGTGATCCCCAGCGTCCAGCACAGTTGGGCCCGCTCCGCGCGGGCGTAGGCGTGCGCCAACTCCCTTATGGCGGCGGCCGGTACGCCCGTCACCTTCTCCGCGAGGGACGGCGTCCACGGCTCGACGAGGGCCCGGTACTCCTCGAAACCGGAGGTCGCCCGCTCGACGAACGCCTCGTTGACCAGCCCCGCGTGGATGATCTCGCGGCCGATCGCGTGCGCCATCGGGATGTCCGTGCCCACATTGAGCCCGAGCCAGCTCTCCGCCCACTCGGCGGTCGACGTACGGCGCGGGTCGACCGCGTACATCCGGGCCCCGTTGTGTATCCCCTTCAGCACGTGCTGGAAGAAGATCGGGTGCGCGAAGCGGGCGTTGGAACCCCACATCACGATGACGTCGGTGTGCTCGATCTCCTCGTACGACGAGGTCCCGCCGCCCGAGCCGAAGGCGGCCGACAGGCCCGCCACGCTCGGGGCGTGACACGTCCGGTTGCAGGAGTCGACGTTGTTGGTGCCCATGACGACCCGGGCGAACTTCTGCGCCACATAGTTCATCTCGTTGGTCGCGCGGGCGCAGGAGAACATGCCGAACGATCCGCGCGCCGCCGCCAGACCCCGGGCGGCCCGGTCCAGGGCCTCGTCCCAAGTGGCCTGCCGGAAGGGCTCGTTGCGGGAGTCGCGGACGAGGGGGTGGGTGAGTCGGGTGTAGGTCTTCGGGGTCCGGTCGCGTTTCCTCATACGACACTCCTCATGCGGCACTCCTCAGCGCGAGCAGGTCCGAGATGGCGTGCACGGTGCGCAGGGTGGGCACCTCCACGCCGGTGATCTCCGCCAACTCGACGACGGCCGCGAGGAGTACGTCGAGTTCGAGCGGTTTGCCGCGCTCCAGATCCTGGAGCGTGGAGGTGCGGTGGTCGCCGACGCGTTCCGCGCCCGCGAGCCGCCGTTCGATGGAGACGCCGACCTCGCAGCCCAGGGCCTCGGCGACGGAGAGCGTCTCGGTCATCATGATCTCGATGACCTTGCGGGTACCGCCGTGCAGGCACATCTGCCGCATGGTGGCCCGGGCCAGCGCGCTGATCGGGTTGAACGAGATGTTGCCGAGCAGCTTGAGCCAGATGTCGTTGCGCAGCTCCGGCTCGACCGGACACTTCAGCCCGCCGGCCTGCATGGCCTCGCTCAGCGCCAGGCAGCGTGCCGAGATGCTCCGGTCGGGCTCCCCGATAGAGAACCGGGTGCCTTCGAGATGGCGGACAACTCCCGGCCCCGCCAGCTCCGTCGCCGCGTAGACGACACAGCCGACGGCCCGTTCGGGCGCGAGCACCGCACTGACCGCGCCGTCCGGGTCCACACTTTCGACGCGCTGCCCGTCGTAGGGGCCGCCGTGCGCGTGGAAGTACCACCACGGGATGCCGTTCTGGGCGGCCACGACCGCCGTGGTGTCGTGCAGCAGGGGCTCGATCAGCGGCCCGCACGCCGCGTACGAGTTGGCCTTCAGGCCGAGGAGGACGAAGTCGGCCGGGCCGATCTCGGCGGGGTCGTCGGTGGCGTGGACGCGGGCGGTGAAGTCGCCCCGCGGGCTGAGCACTTGGACACCGTGCTGCCTCATGGCCGCGAGATGCGGTCCACGGGCGACGAGATGCACATCGGCGCCCGCACGGTGCAGCGCGGCTCCGACATAGGCGCCGATCGCTCCGGCGCCGAGGACTGCGACTTTCACTGGAGAGTCTCCGTTCGGTCGAGGGAGTACCGCGGAGGTGGCTGCCGTCCGGTCGACGAGGCCGGTGCGGACGGCAGCCGAACAGTGTCGACGAAATATTGTCTACAGTATGGAGTCGAGGGCGACAAGGGTTCGGACAGCGAACGTCCGCAAGGGCTGTTCCGGTAGGGTCCGTTCCGGCGGAGACCGTTCCGGCAGGGACCGTTCGGCGCAGACTGCATACCGCTCATCGCATACGGTCGACGCGCCGCCTTCTCAACTCCCGTACCACTGCCTACCGTCCGGGATCATGAGTCCCCCAGTAGCACCTCCGGCGTGGAGCCGCTGGCTGGTTCCGCCCGCCGCCCTCTCGGTGCATCTCTCCATCGGCCAGGCCTATGCCTGGAGCGTCTTCAAGCCGCCGCTCGAATCCTCACTGAACCTCAGCGGCACGCAGAGCGCGCTGCCCTTCCAGCTCGCGATCGTGATGCTCGGTCTGTCGGCCGCGTTCGGCGGCACGCTAGTCGAACGCAACGGGCCGCGCTGGGCGATGACCGTCGCCCTCATCTGCTTCTCCTCCGGCTTCCTGATCTCCGCGCTGGGTGCGGAGACCAAGCAGTTCTGGCTGATCGTCCTCGGTTACGGCTTCGTCGGCGGGATCGGCCTCGGCATCGGCTACATCTCACCGGTCTCCACCCTGATCAAGTGGTTCCCGGACCGGCCCGGCATGGCCACCGGCATCGCCATCATGGGCTTCGGTGGCGGCGCCCTCATCGCCTCCCCGTGGTCCGCCCAGATGCTGAAGTCGTTCGGCTCCGACAACACCGGCATCGCGCAGGCGTTCCTCGTGCTCGGGTTGTCGTACGCCGTCTTCATGACGCTCGGCGTCCTCCTGGTGCGGGTGCCGCGCACGGACAAGCCCGTCGAGAACGCCCCCAGTGTCCTGACCGGCGTGCAGGTCTCCGCCAACAGCGCCGTGCGCACCCCGCAGTTCTGGTGCCTGTGGGTCGTCCTGTGCATGAACGTGACCGCGGGCATCGGCATCCTGGAGAAGGCCGCCCCGATGATCACGGACTTCTTCGCGGACACCTCGACGCCGGTCTCGGTGTCGGCCGCCGCCGGTTTCGTCGCCCTGCTCTCGGCGGCCAACATGGCGGGCCGTATCGGCTGGTCGTCGACCTCCGACCTGATCGGACGCAAGAACATCTACCGCCTCTACCTGGGCGTCGGCGCGATCATGTACGCGCTCATCGCGCTGTTCGGCGACTCCTCGAAACCGCTGTTCATCCTGTGCGCGCTGGTGATCCTCTCCTTCTACGGCGGCGGCTTCGCGACCGTGCCCGCCTATCTGAAGGACCTCTTCGGGACCTACCAGGTCGGCGCGATCCACGGCCGGCTCCTCACCGCCTGGTCCCTCGCCGGCGTGCTCGGCCCACTGATCGTGAACTGGATCGCCGACCACCAGAAGGACGCCGGCAAACACGGCGCCTCCCTGTACGACACCTCCTTCCTGATCATGATCGGGCTGCTCGTCGTCGGCTTCGTCGCCAACGAACTCGTCCGGCCCGTCAACGCCCGCCACCACATCCCCGCCCAGAGGGAGGCCGTCGATGTCGAACGACACCAGTCAGAGTCCGCCTGACCGGCGACCGCTGATCGCCTTCGCCTGGCTCTGGGTGGGCGCACCCCTCGTGTACGGGCTGTACGAACTGATTCTCAAGGCGAAGCAACTGTTCACCGGCTGAATGTCCCCTCCCCGCCGTCAACCGCGGGACGGATGACAGAAGCCGACAACCCGGACGGCTGTTTCCTGTGGCATCACCTGACGCCGTACCCGCGAGTCACTGGCAAGACTGGTGGATCCCGCTACCCAAGGCAACGAGGGGGACCACCCATGAACGGCACGCGGATCGCCGCCGTCGGCCATTACCAGCCCGCCAAGGTACTCACCAACGAGGACCTGGCGGGCATGGTCGACACCAGTGACGAGTGGATCACCTCCCGGGTGGGCATCCGTACCCGTCACATCGCCGGGCCCGACGAACCGGTCGACGAGCTGGCCGCGCACGCCGCCGCCAAGGCTCTCGCCGCCGCCGGCCTGACGCCCCGGGACATCGACCTGGTCCTGGTCGCCACCTCCACGGCCATCGACCGCTCCCCGAACATGGCCGCCCGCGTCGCCGCCCGCCTCGGCATCCCCTCGCCCGCCGCCATGGACGTCAACGTGGTGTGCGCCGGCTTCACCCACGCCCTGGCCACCGCCGACCACACCGTCCGCGCGGGAGCGGCCACCCGGGCCCTGGTCATCGGCGCCGACAAGATGTCCGAGGTCACCGACTGGAGCGACCGTACGACCTGTGTCCTCGTCGGCGACGGAGCGGGCGCCGCCGTCGTCGAGGCCGCCGACCAACCCGGCATCGGACCGGTGCTGTGGGGTTCGGTGCCCGAGATGGGGAACGCGGTACGGATCGAGGGCACGCCCCCGCGGTTCGCGCAGGAGGGCCAGAGCGTCTACCGCTGGGCCACCACCCAGCTCCCGCCGATCGCCCGCAAGGCCTGCGAGAAGGCCGGGCTGACCCCCGCCGACCTCGCCGGGGTCGTCCTCCACCAGGCGAACCTGCGCATCATCGAGCCCCTCGCCGAGAAGATCGGCGCCGTCAACGCGGTCGTCGCCCGCGATGTCGTCCAATCGGGCAACACCTCCGCCGCGAGCATCCCCCTCGCGTTCTCGAAACTCGTCGAACAAGGTGCCGTCCGCACCGGCGACCCCGTCCTGCTGTTCGGCTTCGGCGGGAACCTGTCCTACGCCGGCCAGGTCGTCCGGTGCCCGTGACCTGCGCACACGTTCGGATGTGACGAGACCGACGCACGCTCCCCCTGGCTACTGTGCGCCGTAGACTGTAGACGAAAGACAATCCATACTGGCTTTCCGGTATGCACACAGCAGGATGCCGTCAAGGAGGGGGACCGCGATGTTGTCCGCAGGACTGCCGCAGGGGGCGGTGCCCAAGCTCGAACGCCCGGGCCCGCTGCGCGACCGCGTCTACGAGGCACTGCTCGAACTCATCACCACGCGCGCCCTGCAGCCCGGCCAGCATCTCGTCGAGAGCGAACTCGCCGGGCACCTCGGGGTGTCCCGGCAGCCCGTGCGGGAGGCGCTGCAGCGGCTCAACACCGAGGGCTGGGTCGATCTGCGGCCCGCGCAGGGCGCGTTCGTGCACGAGCCGACGGAGGAGGAGGCGGACCAACTCCTCACCGTACGCACGCTGTTGGAGGCCGAGGCCGCCCGGCTCGCCGCCGCCAACGCGGGCAGCGCCGGTATCGCCGTCCTGGAGGAGCTGTGCGCGGAGGGCGAGCGGGCCGTCGACGCGGACGACGTGGACGCCGCCGTCGCCATGAACGCCCGCTTCCACGCGAAGGTCATGGAGCTGGCCGGCAACGCGGTCCTCGCCGAACTCGCCGCACAGGTCGACCGCCGGGTCCGCTGGTACTACACGCCGGTGGCCCGCCAGCGCGGCCTGAAGTCCTGGATCGAGCACCGCACCCTGATCGACGCGATCGCGGCCCGCGACGAGCTGCGCGCGAGCCTGCTGATGCGCGAACACACCGAGCACACCCGGCGGTCGTACCACGAGCGCGAGAAGCCCGAGCGTTCGTAGGGGTGGTGTCACCGGGCCTGTGATGCGCCGTCGGAGGCGTCGTGCACGCCGGTGTGCAACCAGTCGGCCTGATTGTCGTCGGCCCGGGCAACCGCGAGAGCGATGAGCCTTACGGCGGCCGCCGTCCCCACCCGGGCCAAGGCCGCCGCCAACCCGCTCGTCATCTCCGGCACGGGGCACACCGTTTCACATCCGCGCCGACGCAGGCGATGTCAGGCAGTGCCGCATGGCCCTCCCGCCCGGGAGGGCCATCCGATGTGCGGCGTGTCGGTGTGAACTGTCAGGTCGCGGGCTGGGGTTGGGGAAGTGGGGCCGATTCCCTGTCCTCGCGGCCCGGTTGGTGTAGGAACAGGGCGATGGCCGCTGCCACCATCGAGACGCCGCCGGCCAGCGCGTACGCGCCGTTGTAGCCCCAGGCCGCGACCACCATGGAGCCGAGGCCGCCGCCGAACAGGCCGCTGACCAGCTTTCCGCTGTACACCAGGCCGTAGTTGGTGGCGTTGAAGTTCTCGCCGAAGTAGTCCGGGGTGAGGGCGGCGAACATCGGGTAGAAGGCGCCGCCGCCGAAGCCGGAGAGGAAGGCGAAGAACAGGAACAGCCATTCACTGCGCAGATGACCGGCCCAGATCACGCCGAACTGGGCCAGACCCAGCACCAGGATGACGAAGACCAGGGTGAGTTTGCGGCCCCACAGGTCCGACAGCCAGCCGACCACCGCGCGGCCGATGCCGTTGATGACGGCCATGATGCCCATCGACGAGGCCGCCACCAGCGGGCCGAAGCCCACCTCCTTGGCGAAGTCGACCTGGAAGGAGATCCCGAAGATCGACACACCGGCGGTCAGCACGATCGACAGCCACATCAGGGGCAGCATGCCGGTGCGTATGGCCTCCTTGGGGGTGAACTGCCGTACGGCGGGCGGGTTCTTGGCGAGGCTCGTCGCGCTCTTGGCGTTGCCGCCGTAGGTCAGCGGGTCGATGTCGGCGGGCCACCAGTTCTTCGGCGGGTCCTTGAAGAAGAACGCGCACCCGAACACCACGATCAGGATGTAACAGCCGATCAGATCCAGGACCCGGTGGTAATTCCCGGTGTCGAAGGCGTAGTTGAAGATGAAGATGAACGGCAGCGAGCCGTAGGCGAAGCCGCCGTTGACGAACCCGGTGCGGGCGCCCCGCCGTTCGGGGAACCACTTGCCGACCATGTTGATGCAGGTCGCGTAGACCAGTCCGGCGCCGACACCGCCGATGACACCGAAGCCGATGATCGCCAGCCACACGTTGTCCAGGTGCGACAGCGCGAGGAAGCCGAGGACGCACAGCACCGAGCCGACGTACATCGCCCTGCGGGCCGTCAGGATGCCCTTCTCCCGCATCCAGCCCGCCGGGAAGGCGATACCGGCCTGGAAGAAGACCCAGACGCTCAGGATCCAGAAGGTGTTGCTCTGCGTCCAGCCGTGCGCGCTGGACAGGGTGTCCTCCGCCGAGCCGTACGCGTACTCGAAGACACTGATCGCCATCATGGCGATCCACGGCAGATAGACCATGATCTTGCGTGAGTGGCCGAGGAGGTCCCGGTCGGTCTCGCCGACGCGGTAGACACGGCCGTTGGCGTCGGTCACTTCACGGTAGGGACGGTTCGCGGCGCCGGAATCGTTCGTGGTGATGGGATCTGCGGTCATGTCACGCCATCTCCTCGCCGAGCGGGTGCGGGTTGGGGACGATGCGCCGGGCGCTGGGCCTGCCCGGAGCCTTGAGGAAGAGCGCCAGCACGGCGGAGGCCAGGCCCACGGAACCGGCCAGGACGAACGCGCCGTGGTAGTCCCACTCACCGACGACGACCGCGCCCAGACCGGAGCCGACGAGCCCCGAGATCAGCTTCGAGCTGTAGACCATCCCGTAATTACTGGCGTTGTTGTTCTCACCGAAGTAGTCCGCCGTCATGGCCGCGAACAGCGGGAAGATCGCCCCGCCGCCGAAACCGGAGACCATGGAGCAGAACAGGAAGAACGGCATGCTGCCCATCTGGCCCGAGACCAGCACCCCGAACTGCGCGGTGCCGAGCACGAGACAGACGATGATCAGCGTGTGGCGGCGGCCGAAACGGTCGGAGATCCAGCCGATGACACCGCGCCCGGTGCCGTTCACGATCGCCTTGAGGGACATCGCTGTGGCCACGATCCCGCCCGCGAAGCCCATGTCCTTGCCGAACGGCACCTGGAAGGCGATGCCGAAGATATTGATTCCGGCCGTGCACAGCAGACAGAACCACATCATCCAGAGCACGGGTGTGCGGGCGGCCTCCTTGGGGGTGTACTGCTTGATCGCCGGCGGGTTCTTCTCCAACGCCCGCCGGATCCTGGGGTCTTGGGCGGCCGTGAGCGGATCGACCTGCGCGGGCCACCAGTTCTTGGGCGGATCGCGGAAGAACCAGCCCGCGCAGGCCACCACCAGACACAGCCCGACGCCGACCATGCTGAGCAGCACCTTGTAGTTGCCCAGGTCGAGCACCGAGGTGAACAGGAACACGAACGGCACGGACCCGTAGGCGAATCCGCCGTTGACGAAGCCCGTCTTGCCGCCCTTGCGCTCCGGATACCACTTGCCGACCATGTTCACGCAGGTCGCATACACAAGACCGGCGCCGATACCGCTGCACATGCCGAAGCCGAGATAGGCGACGAGCACGTTCGGTGCGAAGGCCAGCGCCAGATAGCCCAGCAGGGTGCCGAGCGCGCCGATCAACATGGCCGTACGGGCCGGGAGTCTGCCGCTCTCGCGCAGTTGTCCGGCCGGGAAGGCCACGGCCGCCTGGAAGAACACCCAGACGCCCATCAGCCAGAAGATGTGCCCGCCGCTCCACAGATGCGC
Source organism: Streptomyces sp. NPDC005492 (assembly GCF_040605995.1). Lineage (NCBI taxonomy): Bacteria > Bacillati > Actinomycetota > Actinomycetes > Kitasatosporales > Streptomycetaceae > Streptomyces > Streptomyces sp. NPDC005492. The sequence continues at coordinate 106,501 of NZ_JBEXDX010000024.1, read as the reverse complement.
GTCATGGAGCGTGTCCTCCGCCGACGTGAACGCGTACTCGGCGGAGCTGATGCCCATCATGCCCACCCAGGGCAGGACGACCATCCACCTGCGGGTACGGCCCATGATGTCGACATCGGATTCACCGATGCGGTACACGCGGCCGTGACGGTCCGTCACCTCCCTGAAAGGGACGGACGTCGAACAGTCCGTTGTTGCCATCGCTCAGTGCCCCTTGCGTCGAAAGTTCTGGCCAGCGCCCCCTGTCCAATGCCTTTCGTGTGCGCACGGGTCCCGGGGTCGGCCGACCGCACTGTCGGCCGACCCCGTGATCGCCTATGTCATGAACCACCGCCCAACAGGCCTGCCGCACGCGCCCATCGGTACTTCGCGCCCAGCACGGCCACCGGCTTCTCCGTCGTGTACGGGTACGCCACCACCCCGCGCTCGTACAGGTACTGGCAGGCCTCCTCGACCTCCACGTCACCCGCGAGCGACGCCACCACCGGCTTCTCGATGCCGCGTTCCCTGAACTCGGCCACCACGCGGGCGGTGAGTTCCGCGAAGACCATCGGGGGAGTGACGATGGTGTGCCAGTAGCCGAGGACCAGTGCGTGGATGCGCGGGTCCTCCAGACCGAGCCGGATCGTCGCCTCGTACGTCGACGGCGGCTCGCCCCCGGTGATGTCGACCGGGTTGCCCGCGGCCCCGAAGGGCGGGATGAACTCCCGGAAGGACGCGTCGAGATCCGGCGGAATCTCCATCAGGGAGAGGCCGTTGTCGGTCACCGCGTCGGAGAGCAGCACACCGCTGCCGCCCGCGCCGGTGATGATGACGATGTTGTCGCCCTTGGGGGCGGGCAGCACCGGCAGTCCGCGCGCGTACTCCAGCATGTCGTTGAGCCCGGGGGCACGGATGACACCGGCCTGCCTCAGGATGTCCTCGTAGACGGCGTCGTCGCCGGCCAGCGCGCCCGTGTGCGAGCCCGCGGCCTTCGCGCCGGCCGCCGTACGGCCGGCCTTCAGCACCACAACCGGCTTACGGGGCACGGTCTTTCGGGCCGCTTCGACGAACGCCCGCCCGTCCTTGAGGTCCTCCAGGTGCATCGCGATGCACTCGGTGTGCGGGTCCTCGCCGAACCAGGTCAGCAGGTCGTCCTCGTCCAGGTCCGACTTGTTGCCGAGCCCGACGATCGCGGACACACCCGTCTTCGTGGTCCGCGCGAAGCCCAGGATGGCCATGCCGATGCCACCGGACTGCGAGGTCAGCGCCACCCCGCCCTTCACGTCGTAAGGCGTGCAGAACGTGGCGCACAGATCCTGCCAGGTCGAGTAGTAGCCGTAGATGTTCGGCCCGAGCAGCCGGATGCCGTAGCGCTCGGCGATCTCGACTATCTCGTCCTGGAGTTGGACCTCGCCCGTCTCGGCGAACCCGGAGGGGATGAGGACGGCGTTGGGGATGTTCTTGCGTCCCACCTCCTCCAGTGCCGCTGCCACGAACTTGGCGGGAATGGCGAAGACGGCCACATCCACCTCACCGGGAACGTCCGTGACACTCTTGTACGCCTTGCGGCCGAGGATGTCATCGGCCTTGGGGTTCACCGGATGGATCTCGCCGGCGAAACCGCCGTCGACGAGGTTGCGCATCACCGAATTGCCGATCTTGCCCTGCTCGTTGGAGGCACCGATCACCGCGACCGAGGTGGGCTCCATCAGCCGACGCATGGTCGTCAGGATCTCGTCGCGTGTATACCGTCGACGAGGTACCGGCTGCGACTCGGCGAGGATGACGCGGATGTCCGCCGCTACGGCACCCTCCGGGGTCGCGATCACCGGATTGAGGTCCACCTCCGCGATCTCCGGGAAATCCGCGACCAGTTGGGACACCCGGCGGATCTGCTCCGCGATCGCCCAGCGGTCGACGGCCGGTGCGCCGCGCACCCCGCGCAGGATCTCCGCCGCCCGGATCGAGTCCAGCATGGACAGGGCCTCGTCCGCGCTCACCGGCGCGAGCCGGAACGTCACGTCCTTGAGGACCTCGACCAGCACCCCGCCGAGCCCGAACGCGACCACCTTCCCGAACGTCGGGTCGGTCACCGCGCCGACGATGACCTCCTGCCCCTGCGGCAGCAACTCCTGTACCTGGACGCCCTCGATGCGGGCCTGCGCGTCGTAGGCGCGCGCGTTGTCGACGATCCTGTGGAACGCGGCCCGTACGTCCGCCGCGCCCTCGACCCCGACGACCACCCCTCCGGCGTCGGTCTTGTGCAGGATGTCGGGCGAGACGATCTTCATCACCACGGGCCCGTCGAAGCGCGCCGCGTACGCGACGGCCTCGTCGACGTCCGTCGCCAACTCCTCGCCCGGTACGGCGATCCCGTACGCGTCGGCGATCACCTTGCCCTCGGGCGCGGTGAGCGCGAGCCGCCCCTCGGCCCGCACGGAGTCGAGCAGGGCGCGCACCCTCAGGGTCCGGTCCTCTGCCATCACGTCAGATCACCCCGTCCGTCTTGAGCAGGCGCAACTCTTCGTCACCGAGACCGAGTTCGCCGATGTAGACCTCTTCGTTGTGCTCGCCGAGCAGGGGTGAACTGGTCACGTCCACCGGGGAGTCGGAGAGCTTGAGCGGGCTGCCCACGGTGACGAACTCGCCGCGCTCGGGGTGCGGCACCGTCACGACCATCTCGTTGGCGACCAGCGAGGCGTCCTCGATGATCTCCCTGGTCGACAGGATCGGCCCGCACGGGATGTTGTGGGCGTTGAGCCGCTCCAGCACCTCCCACTTGGGCAGCGTGGCCGACCACTCCTCGATGAGCTGGAACATCTTGGCGAGCTGCGGCAACCGCGCCTCCGGAGTCGCCCACTCCGGGTCCTCGGCCAGCTCGGGCCGGCCGATCAGCTCGGTCAGCGGCCGCCAGCCGACCGGCTGCACGATGACGTACACGTAGTCGTTCGGGCCGCCCGGCGCGCACTTGACCGCCCAGCCGGGCTGGCCGCCGCCGGACGCGTTGCCCGAGCGGGGCACCTCGTCCCCGAAGTCCTCGTTCGGGTACTCGGCGAGCGGCCCGTGCGCCAGCCGCTGCTGATCGCGCAGCTTCACCCGGCAGAGGTTCAGCACGGCATGCTGCATGGCCACGTTGACCCGCTGACCGCGCCCGGTGCTCTCCCGCTGGAAGAGTGCCGCCAGTATCCCGGCTACTGTATGCACTCCGGTGCCCGAGTCACCGATCTGGGCGCCCGTGGCCAGCGGTGGCCCGTCCTCGAAGCCGGTGGTCGACATCGACCCGCCCATCGCCTGCGCGACCACTTCGTACGCCTTGAAGTCGGTGTACGGGCCGTCCCCGAAGCCCTTGATGGACGCATACACGATCCGGGGATTGATCTCCTGTATGCGATCCCAGGTGAACCCCATACGGTCGACCGCGCCCGGCCCGAAGTTCTCCACCATGACGTCGGAGCGCCGGATCAGCTCGGTCAGGATCTGCTTGCCGCGCTCGGTCTTCGTGTTGAGGGTGATGCTGCGCTTGTTGCAGTTGAGCATCGTGAAGTAGAGGGAGTCGACGTCCGGGAGGTCGCGCAACTGCTTGCGCGTGATGTCACCGGTCGGCGCCTCCAGCTTGACGACGTCGGCGCCGAGCCAGGCCAGCAGTTGGGTCGCGGAGGGTCCGGACTGGACATGCGTCATGTCGAGGACGCGGATGCCCTCAAGTGCCTTGGCGGTCATGGCCGTTCACCTCACTTGTACATCGTCTGGTTCATGGTTCCGGGGGCGTACGCGTCCGGGTCGACCCAGACGTTGATCAGCGACGGCTTGCCCGACTCCCGGGCGCGCCGGAGCGCGGGGCCGATGTCGGCGGGGTCGCGGACCTCCTCGCCGTAACCACCCAGCATCTGGGCGAACTTGTCGTAGTGGACGTCGCCGAGGGTGTTGCCGACCCGCTCGCGCTCCAGGCCGTACTTCTGCGCCTGGCCGTAACGGATCTGGTTCATCGAGGAGTTGTTGCCGACGATGCCGACGAAGGGGAGGTCGTAGCGGACGAGGGTCTCGAAGTCCCAGCCGGTGAGGGAGAACGCGCCGTCGCCGAACAGGGCGACGACCTCCTTGTCGGGCCGCGCCTGCTTGGCGGCGAGCACGAAGGGGATGCCGACGCCGAGGGTGCCCAGCGGGCCCGGATCCATCCAGTGGCCGGGCGACTTGGGCTGGACGACCTGCCCGGAGAAGGTGACGATGTCGCCGCCGTCGCCGATGTAGATGGAGTCCTCGGTGAGGAAGTCGTTGATCTCGCCGACCAGGCGGTAGGGGTGGATCGGTGAGGCGTCCGACCGCAGGCTGGGCAACCGCTTCTCGATCGCGGTCTGTTCGGCGGCGCGCAGCTCGTCGAGCCATTCCTTGCGCCTGGACGCCCCGCCGTTGAGGCGTCCCGAGGCGGCCTCCGCGACCGACTTCAGCACCAGTCCCGCGTCGCCGACGATCCCGAGGTCGATGTCGCGGTTCTTGCCGACGGTGCGGTAGTCGAGGTCGATCTGCACGACGGTCGCGTCGGGGGAGAGGCGCTTGCCGTAGCCCATGCGGAAGTCGAAGGGCGTGCCGACGATCACGATGACGTCGGCGCCCGAGAAGGCGTACCGGCGCGAGAGCTGGAAGTGGTGCGGGTCGCCGGGCGGGAGGGTGCCGCGGCCCGCGCCGTTCATGTAGGCGGGGATGTTGAGCGTGCGCACCAGGTCGATCGCCGCCTCGGTGCCGCGGGTCGTCCACACCTGGCTGCCCAGCAGGATCGCCGGCTTCTCGGCGTGCACGAGCAGGTCGGCGAGCTTCTCGATCGCCTCGGGGTCGCCGGCCGAGCGGGTGGAGGCGCGGTAGGCGCCGGGCTTCGGCACCCGCGCCTTGCTCACCGGCACCTTGGCGTCGAGGACGTCGCGCGGGATCTCCAGGAAGGAGGGGCCCGGCGCGCCGTGGTAGCACTCGCGGAACGCCATCGACACCATGTCGGCGGCCCGCGCGGTGTCCGGCACCGCCGCCGCGAACTTGGTGATCGGCGTCATCATGTCGACGTGCGGGAGGTCCTGGAGGGACCCCATCTTGTGCTGGGTGAGGGCGCCTTGGCCGCCGATCAGCAGCATCGGGGACTCCGCGCGGAAGGCGTTGGCGACACCGGTGACGGCGTCGGTCGTACCGGGACCCGCGGTGACGACCGCGCACCCCGGCCTGCCGGTGATGCGGGCGTAGCCGTCCGCCGCGTGGGCCGCCACCTGCTCGTGGCGTACGTCGACGACTTCTATGCCCTCGTCGACGCAGCCGTCGTAGATGTCGATGATGTGGCCGCCGCACAGGGTGTAGATGCGGTCGACCCCCTCGGCCTTCAGGGCTTTGGCGACGAGATGACCACCGGAAATCACGTCCTGGGTGTCGTCGGGCATGGCGAAGTCCTGTCCCTTCGTAGGGGGTTGGAGCGCTCTCGCGGTACATTGCATACAGTCGACGAATACTGTATGAAACTTGTTATCCCGCATCCGGTGGGTGGTGTCCAGGGGGCGTGCGGCACTTTCGAGTCAGGAGCCGAGATGGACCTGTACGAGCACCAGGCAAGGGAACTCTTCGAAGAACACGGCATCCTGGTGCCTCGGGCCGAGGTCACCGCCTCGTCCAAGGAGGCACGTGGGATCGCCCGCCGGCTGGGCGGCCGGGTCGTGGTGAAGGCCCAGGTGAAGACCGGTGGACGGGGCAAGGCGGGCGGCGTGAAGCTCGCCGCCGATCCGGCCGCGGCGGAGCTGACCGCACGGCAGATCCTCGGCATGGACATCAAGGGCCACACGGTCGGCGCGGTGATGCTGGCCCAACCGGTCGACATCGAGAGCGAGTTCTACGTCTCCTACGTCCTCGACCGCGCGGCGGGCCGGTTCCTCGCGATCGCCTCCGCGGAGGGCGGCATGGAGATCGAGGAGGTCGCCGCCCGTCGACCGGACGCGGTCGCCCGTATACACATCGACCCGGCCGAAGGCGTCACCTCGGCGAAGGCGGGCGAGATCGCCGAGGCGGCCGGGCTGCCGCCGCAGACCGTCGACGTCCTCGTGCGGCTCTGGGAGGTGCTGGTTCGCGAGGACGCCGTCCTGGTCGAGGTCAACCCGCTGGTGCGCACCCGGCAGGGGCAGATCCTCGCCCTCGACGGCAAGGTCACCCTCGACGACAACGCCCGCTTCCGGCAGGCCCGTTGGGGCGTCGAGGGCGAGGCGCACGACGATCGGCTGGAGGCGGCGGCCGCCGCGAAGGGGCTCAACTACGTCAAGCTCGACGGCGAGGTCGGCATCATCGGCAACGGCGCGGGCCTGGTCATGTCGACGCTCGACGTGGTCGCCGGCTGCGGCGCCCGCCCCGCCAACTTCCTCGACATCGGCGGCGGCGCCTCGGCCCAGATCATGGCCGACGGGCTGTCCGTCATCCTCGCCGACCCGGCCGTGAAGTCGGTCTTCGTCAACGTCTTCGGCGGCATCACCGCGTGCGACGCGGTCGCCGACGGCATCGTACGGGCCCTGGACACCGTCGAGTTGACCAAACCGCTGGTCGTCCGGCTCGACGGCAACAACGCGTCCCAAGGACGGGCCGTCCTCGACGCCCACGCCCATCCACTGGTCCAGCAGGCCACCACCATGGACGGCGCCGCCCGCCGCGCCGCCGACCTCGCCAACGCACGCTAAGGAGCCGGGACATGGCGATCTACCTCACCAAGGAGAGCAAGGTCCTCGTCCAGGGCATGACCGGCGGCGAGGGCATGAAGCACACCCGCCGGATGCTAGCCGCCGGCACGAACATCGTCGGCGGGGTCAACCCCCGCAAGGCAGGCCGCACCGTCGACTTCGACGTCCCCCAGTGCCTCAAGGGCCTGGGAGACACCCCCATGGCCGTCCCCGTCTTCGGGTCGGTCGCCGACGGTATGCGGTCGACCGGAGCCGATGTCACCGTCGTGTTCGTGCCGCCGCCCTTCGCCAAGGCCGCCGTGACCGAGGCCGCCGACGCGGGCATCGGTCTCGTCGTCGTCATCACCGAGGGCATCCCCGTCCACGACTCCGTCGCCTTCACGGCGTACGCGAAGTCCAAGGGCACCCGGGTCATCGGCCCCAACTGCCCCGGCCTGATCACCCCCGGCCAGGCCAACGCGGGCATCATCCCCGCCGACATCACCAAGCCGGGCCGCATCGGCCTGGTCTCCAAGTCCGGCACGCTCACCTACCAACTCATGTACGAACTCCGGGACATCGGCTTCTCGACCTGCGTCGGCATCGGCGGAGACCCCGTCGTCGGCACCACCCACATCGACTGCCTCGCCGCGTTCCAGGACGACCCCGACACCGAACTCGTCGTCCTCATCGGGGAGATCGGCGGCGACGCGGAGGAGCGGGCGGCCGCGTACATCCGCGACCACGTCACCAAGCCCGTCGTCGGCTACATCGCCGGCTTCACCGCACCCGAGGGCCGGACGATGGGCCACGCGGGCGCCATCGTGTCCGGCTCCTCCGGTACGGCGGCGGCGAAGAAGGAGGCGCTGGAGGCCGTGGGAGTCGAGGTCGGCCAGACCCCGACGGAGACCGCGCGGCTGGTGCTGGACCGTCTCGACCACCTGGAGGGGTAGGTGATGTCACTCATAGTCGATGTGACGTGACTGTCGCGCTCCTTCGAGCGTAACTAGCTTCACCTGTACGACAGTTCCTGCCTCACCCCGCCCCGACTGTGCACCGAGAGCGGAGCAGAAGCATGGCATCAACCCTCAAAGCAGGCACGTCCTGGAGCGACGCCTGGCGGCGTTGTCTCGCCGTCGCGCCCGAAGCCTTCCAGGACGACCGGGTCCTCAACCTCTGGAACTCCGCCTGGCAGCGGGACGGCCGGGCCCTGCCCGCCACCACCCCCGTAGACGGCAGTCCGATCGCAGGCCCGCCCCGGCTGGACCGGTCCACCGCCCACCAGGCCGTACGCGCCTCCCTCGACCAGCACCGGGCCTGGCGGCACGTCCCGCTCGACGAGCGGCGCGCCCGCGTCGCCGCCACGCTGGACGCCCTCACCGAACACCGCGAACTCCTCGCGCTGCTGCTGGTCTGGGAGATCGGCAAGCCCTGGCGGCTCGCGCAGGCGGACGTGGACCGGTCCATCGACGGTGTGCGCTGGTACGTCGACGGCATCGAACCGATGCTGGCCGGCCGCACCGCGCTGGACGGCCCGGTGTCGAACATCGCGAGCTGGAACTACCCGATGAGCGTGCTCGTCCACGCCATGCTGGTCCAGGCGTTGGCCGGTAACGCGGTCATCGCCAAGACCCCCACCGACGGCGGCGTCGCCTGTCTCACCCTGGCCGCCGCGCTCGCGGCACGCGAGGGCATTCCCGTCACCCTCGTCAGTGGCAGCGGGGGCGAACTCTCGCAGGCGCTGGTCCGCGCGCCCGAGATCGGCTGCGTCTCCTTCGTCGGCGGACGGGACACCGGGGCAGCGGTGGCCACCGCCGTCGCCGACCTCGGCAAACGGCATGTACTGGAACAGGAGGGGCTCAACACCTGGGGCATCTGGAACCACACGGACTGGGACACGCTCGCCGCCGTCATCCCCAAGCTCTTCGACTACGGCAAGCAGCGCTGCACCGCGTATCCGCGCTTCGTCGTCCAACGCGAACTGTTCGACGAGTTCCTCTCCGCCTACCTCCCCGCGGTCCGAACCCTGCGCGTCGGCCACCCTCTTGCCGTCCCCCACGCCCAAGACCCGTATCCCGACCTGGATTTCGGCCCGGTGATCAATGCGGCCAAGGCCAAGGAACTCCACGACCAGGTGGCCGAGGCGATCGACCGCGGCGCCGTACCGCTGCACCGCGGCACGCTCTCCGAGGCCGACTTCCTTCCCGGCCAGGACACTTCGGCGTACGTCCGACCAGTCACCCTCCTCAACCCGCCGCCGTCGTCCCCGCTGCACCACGCGGAACCGTTCGGCCCGGTCGACACCATCGTCCTGGTCGACACGGAGGCGGAACTGCTCGCCGCGATGAACGCGTCCAACGGCGCGCTGGTCGCCACCCTGTCCACCGACGACCGGGCGACCTACGACCGACTGGCCCCGCAGATCCGGGCGTTCAAGGTCGGCCACGGGAAGCCACGCTCCCGCGGTGACCGCGACGAACTGTTCGGCGGGTTCGGCGCATCCTGGCGCGGCGCCTTCGTCGGCGGCGAACTTCTCATCCGCGCGGTGACCCAAGGTCCGGTGGGGGAGCGGCTGCCCGGCAACTTCCCGGAGTACCAGCTCATGCCGTGACCGGCGGGCATCGGCTCACGTCGTGACCGGTGGCCGGGCGGCACTCGGGTCCGCCGAGTGCCGCCCGGCGATGATCTCGTCGGCCAGCCACCGGGCCACGCCCCGCGGATACGGGCGCGGCAGACTCAGCACGATGTGGTTCATCCCGGCGTCGACGAGCCGGCCGACCGTCTCCCGGGTCGTGGCCGGATCGTCGTACGACACCAGGAGCTGCACCGAGCGCGTGATCGTGGCCGGATCGCGGCCCAGATCGGCGCAGTACGCGTCGAGGACGCGGGCGCGCTCGGCGACGTACTCGACGGTGTTGTGCGGTGGACCTGGAACGTTCCAGATGTCGGCGCGCTCGGCGACCAGCCGCAGCAGCCGGGTGCCCCAGCCGCCGATGAGCAGCGGCGGACCGGGGCGCTGCACCGGCTTGGGTTCGCACCGCGTGCCGTACAGCCGGTAGTGACGGCCCTCGAAGTCGAAGACGTCCCGCGTCCACATGCGACGAAGGATCTCGACGGTCTCCGCGAGCCGGGCGAGGCCCTCGCCCGGCGGGACGAGCGTCAGACCGTACGCCTCGTACTCGGCGATCGCCGGATTCGCGCCCTGGACACCGCCGGCTCCCGGTGGTTGACGCGTGCCGCCGACCCCCAGCCCGAGCACGAGACGCCCGCCGGAGATCACGTCCACCGTGGCCGCGATCTTGCCGAGCACGGCCGGCGGGCGGAGGCGGTTGCTGGTGACGAGGAGCCCGAGCCGCAGCCGCTCCGTCTGCGCGGCGAGCGCACTGAGCAGCGTCCAGCCCTCGTGTATCTGCCCGTCCTTCGGCCCGGCGACCGGCAGCAGGTGGTCCCACAGCCACGCGTCCGCGATCTCCGGAACGCCGTCGGCCTCCAGCCAGACCCGTCGGATGTCCTCGTAGGGCACATGCATGGGAGTGGTCTTGATCCCGAAGCGCACGGCCGTCATGTCTGCTGTCGTGTGTGTCATGGCCGTCAGCGTACCGAATCATCAGCAGTACTGACGATCAGTTGAGGGATGTAGGCGGGATACAGTCGGCACATGGTCGACGATCAGCCCCCCACGCCCCTGGAGTTCCGGCTCGGCTACCTCCTCAAGCACGCCCAGGCCCGCCTGGCCAGGACCTCGGCCGAGGCGCTGGCGCCGCACGGGGTGGACGGTCATGAGCTGGCCGTTCTGGTGGTGCTCTCGGCGGGGCAGCCGTTGTCGCAGGTCGAGGCCGCCGGGCGGCTCGGGGTCGACCGCACCACGATGGTGTCGCTGATCGACGGGCTGGAGGACCGCGGGCTGGTGGAGCGGCGTCGCAGTTCGCGCGACCGCCGCAAGAACATCGTCGAACTGACGCCGGCCGGTCAGGACTGCCTGCGCCGGGCCGAGCGGGCCCGGCGGGCGGCGGAGCGCCGATTCCTCGCGCCACTGGACGAGGAGACGGCGATGTCGCTGGTGCGGGCGCTGCGCGCACTGGTGGTGGAGGAGCCTGTCGGGGAGTGATCGCGGGGGTCGTTACCGGGTGGATATGCAGGTGAAAGGCGCTCCGAAAGCTTGGTATTGTTGTCCATGTCGCCGCGGGGAACACCTCCGGTCAGGCGGCAGACACCTGGTCCGGGTGGCGGAATGGCAGACGCGCTAGCTTGAGGTGCTAGTGCCCTTTAACGGGCGTGGGGGTTCAAGTCCCCCCTCGGACACTCTTCTCTCCACACACGCTGGCGACCGGCTACGGCGACGGGTCCAGAAGCGGGTGTTCCAGCGGGTCTCGGACCGGTAGCACAGCATGCGTGCGTGCAGATATTCGGTGTGGACGGCCCGGATCTGTTCCGCGTACCGGTCGAGTGCTCCGTGGTCGCCGCCGGCATCTGCACGGAGGGCGTCCGCCACGGCGATGCCGGTGGCGAGCGCCGTGAGGATTCCCCGGCCGGTGATCGGATCCGAGGCGGTCGCGGCGTCACCGACCGCCGCCCAGCCGGGGCCGGCCGCCGGGGAGGTACGGGAAGTGGCGGCGGGTGCGATCCGGAGCCGGAGCGTGTCCGGGTCGCCGTCGTGAGATACGCGTGGGTGCATGTGTGTGGTCGCCATCAGTGCCTTCCACCAGTTCCGTGGAGTGTGCAGGGCGTGTTCGGCGACGAGGTCGGCGTCCGTCATCAGCATGACGACCGATGTTCCGTCCGGCAGTGGCGCCGTGTACCACCATCCGAGCGTGACGGACTCGACCAGCGAGGTCCGCGGTGTGGGCCCTCCCGGCAGGCGTGCGGCGAGGGCGATCAGGTGGTCCTCACGATGGGCATCCGCGCCCAGGCGGCGGGCGATGTTCGCCGCGGACCCGGTGGCGTCGACGAGGTAGCGTGCGTGAACCGTCTCGCCGCCCAGCGTGAGCTGCCAGTGGTCATGGACGCGGCGCACTGCTCTGACCTTGTGGGTGCGGGGCTCGGCTCCCGCGTCGCGGGCGGCCTCGAACAGCGTCCGGTCGAAATGCGCGCGGTCGAGATGCCACCCCGGTCCGTGTGGGCCGTAGAGGAAGTCGTTGTCGGTGAGCGCCACTTGTCCCCAGCACGACCGGTTTCCGAAGCTGGGCGTGTGCGGGCCGACGGCCAACTGGTCGAGTATCCCGAGGCGTTCGAGCAGGGGGCGAGCGCCCGGGGTGAGGCTTTCGCCGAGTTTCCACTCCTGTGCCCGGACGGCGTCCGCGACGACAAGGTCGGCCATCACGACGGACGCGCCCTGGCTTAGCAGGGTCAGCGCGGTGGCTGACCCGGCCGGTCCGCCGCCCGCGATCACCACGTCGCAGACGGTCGTCCCGGCGCCGGGCGGCATCAGTGGACCACGCCCATTCCGTGGATCACCGGTGCGTCTCCGTCCACCCCGGTGGCGGCTGCCCGGAACGCGGGTGCGTCCAGCAGGGCGGGTCCCGCCGGTGGGGTCAGGTCCGGCACGGGGCAGCCCGCGGTGATCCAGTCGGCGGTGATGTCACGGCCGGACTTTCCGGTGCGTGGTACTGCCCCTGTGAAAGCGGCCCCCATCGGTTTGGCCGGGGCGATCAGGTCGCTGAGGAACCGGCTCTCCTCCGGATGGCCGGGGGAGACCAGATCGTTGTCCGGATGGGCGAGGGCCGCGAGCAGCGCCCCTGTCGGCTGGGTGAACCACCAGGCCACCGACTCTGTCCGGGTCCGTTCCGGATCGGCCGGGTCGGGGCCGGCGAGGAACACCTTGGTGTGGGCGGGGTTCCCCGCCTGACGGTCGCGGAGCGCGTCGACCAGGAGGGTCATCGCCTTCAGCGGGGTCAGGACGGGTTCCGGCGGCGGAGCCGTGAGCGAGCGCGTCCACTCACGCCACAGCTCCAACTCCTCGTCGGAGAAGACCTTGTACATGGGGCCGGTGTACGTCGTCTTCTCGAAGAAGGGGCTCCTGCCGGGGTCACCCGGCACGATGAGCCCGGAGTCCTGAAGCTCCCGCAGCAGACCGGCCGGGTCGAGGAACCAGTCGTTCAGCGGGGTCTCGCCCAGGTCCTTCCCACTGTGGTTCTGGGCGGCGTACGGCGCCTTGCGGGCGATGAGGTCGAGCAACCGGTCCTCCGCGGTGGGCGGATGGCGCAGCAGGTACCGCAGGTCGCTGCCCACGGTGCCGACGGTGGCGAAGGCGACGTAACCGTTCCAGATCCGCTGCCACTGCTGTTGCACGGCCGCGTCGCCACCGCTGTCGTAGACGCCCTCCAGGTACTGGACGACCGCGTCGCGTGCCTTCGCCCCGTGCCCGCTCGCCGCGTTGTCGATGCCGATGTGCATCGTGAAGAACTGCGGATTGATGCCGTGGTACTCGAGCAGCCGCACGGTCGGCTTGAGGCTCAGCACCTCCCACTCCAACTCCAGGGTCATGCCGAGGAGTTCGGGAAAGAACTCCTCGGAGTGCTGGGAGATCGCGAGCTCGAAGGCGGGGGCTGTGTAGGCCGAGTCGAGCATCTCGGGCAGCATCGCGAAGTCGTAGGAGTCGACCGGGGGCAGATACAGGCCCAGGCTGTGCAGCAGGTCGGTGTAGAGGTTGGCGTGGTTGAGGGCCGGGTTGCCGTTGCCCTGTTCGTCCACCCAGATGGAGAACAGCAGGGCGTGGACCTCGTCGATGGGACCGGCCCGGGTGACGTTCCGCAGCCACGCGCCGTCGAGCAGGTTGAAGGGCGCGAACTGGCGGATGCGCTCGATCATGTGCGGGCGCGTGCGCAGGAACGGATGGGAGGCGGGGTCCGCGGACTCGCCCTGCGCCACGAGATCGCCGTAGATGCTCTGGAGGCGGGACTCGAAGGCTTCGGGCGAGTACCGGAACGGGCGGTAGAACAGGGGCAGCGTCGGGTCGGACGCCGCGTGGTCCAGTACGGCCTGTGCGTAGTGCCGGGCGGCCTGGGCCTGTTGCGGGTAGCGGTTCGGGTGCTGGAGCAGGTGGAACCACTCGCGATCGCTGAGGCCCACCTGCCGCGCCCGTTCCGTCTCGACCTGCACGGTCTCCCCGGACGGGCCGGTGCGTGCCACGACGAATCCGAGGCGGCTCCAGTTCTCGACCATGTCGTTGTCCCCGGCGTACGCGCGGCCGCGGAGCCAGGCGCGCTGGACCCGGTCCTGGTAGTCGTCCTCCGTCTCGCCGGGCAGTTGCTCCAACCGCGGCTGGTCCACCGCCTGTTGACCGATTCCGCGCGCCCAGGGCGTCCGGTACACGCTCTGCTCCCCGGCCGTCTCCGTCGCCGCGCGGATCAGCTCGCGGTACCGCTCCTCGGGCAGGACGTCGTCCGGGCGCTGGGCCGGCCACCAGTGCGTGCTGCACTCGTAGAAGTCGGCCTGCCAAGGGAGGGCCAGGTACTTGGTGACATCTCCCGGAGCGAGGTCGTCGCGGAGCCTGAAGGGCGCCGCCCAGGTGGCGGGGTCGTCCGCGACGAACGTCATCTCGATGCCCGGGAAGAACGGGCCTCCGTTGCAGGCTTCGAGCGCGGCACGGACGAGCGCGTGCGGCTGCTCGTGGAGCGGGAGTTGGGTCAGCGATACGGGCTCGGTGATGGTGGGGTCGTCGTGTTCGTCGCTCGCATCTGCTACGAAGTCGCCGGACGCCCAGCGGCGCATCCGCTCGTACTGTCCCGGCAGGATCGTGAACCAGGTCCGCGGTTTGCCCTCGACGGGATCGCCGTCGTCGCCCGCGAGTTGGGGCATGAACGAGTAGTTCGCCTGGGTCACGTCCTCGGCTCCCGGGGTGCGCAGTCTGCCGAAGAGCTCCTCGCGCGGCGCCGCGTCCTCGGGGGCGTTCGAGGCCAGGCGGGCGAGGCGGCCGGGATCGAGGAAGTCACCGGCGCGCCCCCGGCCGTGGCCGCGCACCGCGTTCCCGCTCACCCAGGCGTATCCGCCGATGCGGGTGAGCAGCGGTTGGATGTCGCTGCGGAAGGAGACCTCCGATGCCCGCGGCAGTCGCCCGGAGTTCTCGGCGGCCTCGCGGGCGACGTCGTAGAGCGTCACCAGGTTGGTGGTGTCGGGTGCGAAGTCGGGCGGTGCGACGAGGACCCACGCCGGGGTGACCGGGATCGTCCGCCCCGGGCCGACGGTCACGGTCGCGGTGACCGGGCCGTCCGAGGTGTCGTCGAACCAGTTGTCGTTGTTCGCGTAGTGCGTCAGGGGGTTGGCGGGTACGACCGAGGCCGAGTGTCCGAAGCCGCCCAGGACCAGCAGGCGTCCCGCCTCGTCCGTGCGGAGCTCGCCGAGGGGGACGGGGGTGCCCAGGAACGTGCCGGTGTCGAACCTCGCGTCGGCGCCGTCGGCGTTCGTGCCCTCGACCGTGCGCGGGCCGGGGCTGATCACCAGGGCGGCCCGTTGCCGTGGATCGGAGGCGCCGACGGTGGGGTTGCGCCGGTTCTCGGGCGCCTGAGACTGATGGAAGCGGCCGTGGAACTTGAACCAGGCCGCTTTCGCGTTGGCGAGCTCGACCGTCCACCGCACCGTCGCCTCGTTCGCGGTGACCTCGCCCAGCGGGTGGTGGTCCTTGTCGTATCCGAATAATCGGAAGCGTGCGGCCTGCCGTTTCACCCGCCCGTCGGCATCCTTGAAACCGCCCTCCGGACGCACCCTCACCATGGGGGTCTCGGGCCCGACGAAGAAGCCCTCGGGGGCGTTTCCGAGGCGCGCGACTCCGACGGTCGGGTGGATCTCGCAGTAGGCCAGGTCGTCAGGGTTCACATCATGGGCAACTACCCGGCCGGTCCCGGTCCCACTCGGCAGCAGAGCAACCGCTTCCGCCCTACAACGGCGCCGGCGAAGACGCGTCCGCGATCAGCAGCCGGGGCTTGCCCGTGCCGTCGGCCGGGACGCTCCACAGGTCGGTGTCGCCCACCTTGCCGTCGGTGGGGAGGGCGTAGGCGACGGTCCTGTCGTCGAGCCAGGTGGCCTGGTCGTCGACGCTGTGCTTTTCGGCCAGTGGTGTCTCGCGCAGGGTGCTCAGGTCGAGGACGTACTCGTGCCAGAGGTCCGTGCGGGACAGGACCCGCTTCTTGAAGGCGACCCGGGTCCCGTCGGGGGAGAGCGAGGGGCACTCCACGTTCTGGATCAGGGTGGTGACCGACCGGTGGGAGAGGGAACCCCGGACCAGGTAGGTCTTGCCGGCCGTGTTGAGGGTGGCGTAGAAGGTGTCGTCGTCGGAGGCGAAGGTGACGCCCCAGAAGTTGACGTCCGAGGCGTGGTAGGGCGTGCCGTCCTTGACGATGGAGAACGTCTCCAGGCTGGGGGTCAGCCGCATGGTGCGGGTGTCCAGGACCGAGGTCCGGGTGGAGAAGAAGGCGGAGGAGTAGGACTCGCCGGAGACGAAGACGGTCCAGGCGACGAAGCGGCCGCTCGGTGAGACCCGGGCCCGGCTGGGGGTGCCCGCGAGCGGGAAGCTGCGCAGGGTACGGAGCTTGTCGTCCAGGAGCAGGGCGCGGTTGCTCTGCCTGAGGACGCCGGGGGTGGACTGGAGGCAGACGCCGGTGCCCGCGGCGGCGTAGAAGCGGACGCACTTCAGGTTCGAGGCGGTCCGGCCGGCCCCCGGGTCGGTGGACGGGACCGAGGCGACGGCGGTGCGGTGCGGGCCGGCGGCAGCGTTGACGAAGGTCAGGCGGCGCTTCTGGTCGAGGGTCAACTTGCCCGTGCTGACGGCGGGATCGCCCGACTTCGGGCGGTCGGCCCGGTCCGCGCGGGCGGCGGCGTGCAGGACCACGCCCGTGCCGAGTCCGGTGAGGAGCAGGACCGCCGTGACGAGGATGAGCAGGCGGCGGCGGAGCGGTGGCATCTGGTTCCCTGTGGCTGTGGTGGTCATGAGCGGGCCTTGCCGGTCGGTCGTAGCACCAGGCCGGCGACGCACGCGCAGCACAGCAGGCCGATTGCCGCGCCGGCCAGCGCCGGGCCGTCACCCCACACGGTCCAGGCGGCGCCGAAGGCCAGCGAGCAGCAGAACCGGGCCAGCGCCTGGCTGGTGCCGACGACGGCGAGCCCGGTGGCGCGCAGTTGCTCGGGCACGATGTCGGCGAGCGCGGCCGGGAGCACGCCGTCGGTGGCGGCGTAGAAGATGCCGTGCAGGGCGAGGACGAGCGGCGGCAGGACAGGGGTGGCCGGGGCCCAGAGCAGGAGGGCGTAGCCGGTGAGCAGCGCCGCGTGCCCGGCGAGGAAGACGGTGCGCCGCCCGATCCGGTCGGCCAGTGCGCCGACGGGCATCGCGAGGAGCAGGAACACGACGGCGGTGCCCAGCGGCAGCAGCGTGAACCACTGCTCGCCGATGCCCGCGCGCCGTTGCAGCAGCAGGTAGACGAAGGCGTCGCTGACGGTGGTCAGACCGAGCAGCGCGGCACAGCCGGCGAGCGCCCGCAGGCGGGGCAGGCGCAGGAGCGCGAGCGCTTCGCGGAGGTCTACGGGCCGCTTGCCGCCCGCCGGTCGCGGGTCCTGCCGACCGTCGCGCTGGGCCGGCAGCGCGGGGGCGTCGGTGGGGCCGCCGTCATCCGTGGCGGCGGTCGGGTCCGGTCGCCCGGCGCGGGCGTTCGGCGCCGGGGACAGGTCGACGCGGTGCCCGCTGTCGTCCGTGGGGGTGGTCCGGTTCGGTTGCCCACCGCGCGCGGCCGGGTCGATGGAGTGCTCGCCCTCCGCCACGGCCGCGGGCGGTACGTCCGTGTCACCGGGTCCGCCCGACCGGCCCTCGGCGGCCGTAGCGGGCCGGGCGCCCTGCTCCTTGCCGGGTACGAACAGCACCAGTACGAGCACGCCGAGCGCCGCGACGCACGCGCTCACCCCGAACACGGCGTCGTAGCCGTCGGTGGCCGCGCGCAGGATGAAGAAGGCCGCGAGGGGGCCGAGCATCGCGCCGGTGGTGTCCATCGCGCGGTGCACGCCGAAGGCCCGGCCCTGGTTCTCGGGCGCGGTGGCCAGGGAGATCATCGCGTCGCGTGGGGCGGTGCGCAGGCCCTTGCCGGTGCGTTCCAGGGCGAGGACCGTGCCGAGGGCGCCGACACTGCTCGCCAGCAGGAGCAGCGGTTTGCAGAGCGCGGAGAGGCCGTAGCCGAGCCCGGCGATCAGCTTGTGGTTGCGGACCCGGTCGGAGAGGTGGCCGCCGATGAGCTGGACCAGTGCGCTGAAGCCGTTGTAGACGCCGTCGAGGGCGCCGAAGCCGAGCGGGCTGAAGCCGAGGGTGGTGACGAGGTAGAGCGGTAGGACGGCGGTGACCATCTCCGAGGAGATGTCGGTGATGAGGCTGACCGTGCCCAGGACGAACACGACCGGGGCGGCCCTGGAGCCCAGGCCGCGTCTTCGGCGCTGCGCGGTGTCCGAACTCGGCGGAGTGGAGCGGTCGGTGAGATACATGATCGAGAACTCCTGGTGCGGTGCGGGTCAGTTCTGCCGACTGCTCTCGTCCCGCAGCCAGGTGCCGAAGTCCTGTTCCCGGATGGCCTTTTCGGCCTTCCGTCGGGCCAGCAGCGCGGCCGCGACGAAGACGACGACCCCCAGGAACAGCCTCGGCTCCGCGCGGAGCAGGGCCGTCAGATCCGCTGTGCCGGTGCGCGCCGAGGCCTGTGCGGGAGCCTTGTGCTCCTCGACCTGGGCGGTGGACACCGCGGCCCGGATCCGCCGCCTGATCAAGTCCGGCCAGGTGCGCGGCGGATGGACCACGACACTGGCCGCGCCGACCACGCGCCGCTCCTCGGGGGCGAACGCCAGGGACGCGGCCAGGTCGTCCGCCATCAGCGGGGGCAGCGCGGCGATCCGGGCGTGCCCGGCCCGGGAGACCGCGATCACGCCCCGGCCGAACAACCCCTCGCGTACGGCGGGGAGTCGCTGCCAGACCCGGTAGTAGGCGCGCACCCGCCAGGCGCAGCCGGCCAGCGGGATGCGCCGCTCGGGGGCGGTGGCGAGGATGCCCGAGGCGGCGTCGTCCAGGGGCTCGGTGAGCGCCCGTACATCGGCGCCCGCGAGCACGACGTCGGCGTCCACGTACAGGCGCGGGAAGCCGCGCGCGTGGTCGTCGCCGGTCCGCAGAGCGGTGTGCTTGGAGGGGGTGGGGATCTCCACCACCCTTACCCGAGGCCCCCGTTGGGCCGCGACCCGAGCGGTGTCGTCCGTGCAGCCGTTGCATACGACCACGATGTCGGGCTCGCCGCCGGAGGAACCCGAGGGTCCGGAATCGGCCAGCAGCGCGTCGAGGAGTCGGCCGATGACCCGCTCTTCGTTGTGGGCCGGTATCACAATGCTCGTCACCTGGTGCAGTATGCCGTCGGTGTCTCTATTGCGATGTGTGTTTCGTCCAAGTGTTCCCGCGACTGCGGTCAGTGGTCTAGATTGAGGGCCGCCGCACCGGTTTGGGGGGTGCACGCAGTGACCAACATGCAGGGTGCGTGAGGTGGTTGGGGAACCGCCGAAGCTCCCTCGTTTTCTCTGTGCCGTGGTGCAGGAGAGCACTTCGGTAACCGCGCATGTGGTGGGGGGCCATGACCATTGAGGTCACGCATGAGCCGCTGGTTGTGGAACGTAGAAGTCCACAAGCTCGTCGAAGACGCTGGGAACAGAAGTACCGGATCGTCCTGCTGGTCGCGGACAGTTGCGCCGCGGTCGCCGCGGCCTTCCTGATCCACGCGGCCTACGGCCGCTGGGCGGTGGCCCTGGTGCTGCCCCCGGCCTGGATCGCGGCCATGGCCGCCCACCGCTCCTACGACCGCAGCACGCTGGGTCTGGGGACCGAGGAGTACCGACGGGTACTGCGCGGCGCGATCGCACTGCCGGCGCCGGCCGTCGTCGCCTACTGGTTGTTCGCCCACGATTCGGGCCTCCTTCATGACATGGTCATGGCTGCGGTGCCCGCCGTGGCGATCGCCCTCCCCGCCCGCTACGCGCTCCGCCGCCGACTGCACCGAAGATGGGCCCGGGGCCGGGGCGGCAGTGCGACGCTCCTGGTCGGACCGGCCCGCGGGGTCGCGGACCTGGTCGCCGTGTTGCGGCGCGGCTCGGCACAGGAGCTGCACGCGGCCGGGGTCTGCCTCAGCGATCCCGAGAACGCCGCCGACATAAGGAAGTTGGGGCTCCCCGTCCTCGGCGGCGTCGGCAACATGAACGACGTCATCCCGGCCCTCGGCATCGGCACCGTCGTGGCGCTCCCGGCGCCCGAGTTCGACGCCTCCGTCCTGCGCCGCATGTCCTGGACGGCCGCCGTCCAGGGCGTCGACTTCCTGCTGGCCCCCGTACTGACCGACGTGTCCGCCTCCCGGCTGGAGATACGGCCCACCAACGGCGTGCCGCTGGTCCGGGTCCAGGCACCGAACCTCTCCCGGCTGTCCCGGCTGCCCAAGGAGCTGCTGGACCGGTCCCTCGCGGCCCTGCTCCTGGCACTCCTCGCGCTGCCCATGCTGCTGATCGCCCTGGTCGTCCGGCTGGACAGCCCCGGCCCCGCACTGTTCCGGCAGCAGCGCGCGGGCCGCTACGGCGACTACTTCACGATGCTCAAGTTCCGTACCATGCGGCCGGATTCGGAGGCCCTGCGGGAGGAACTGGAACACCTCAACGAGAACAGCGACGGCCTGCTGTTCAAGGTGAAGCAGGACCCGCGCGTCACCCGCGTCGGATCGCTGCTGCGCCGCACCTCGCTCGACGAACTGCCGCAGCTCATCAATGTGATCGGCGGCCACATGTCGCTCGTCGGACCCCGCCCTCCGCTGCCCGAGGAGGTCGAGGAGTACACACCGGAGGTCAAGCGCCGGCTGCTCGTCAAACCGGGCCTGACCGGGCTGTGGCAGGTCAGCGGACGCTCCGACCTGCCCTGGGACGAGGCGGTCCGGCTCGACCTCGGATACGTGGACAACTGGTCGATGGGCCTCGACCTGGAGATTCTGCTGCGCACCGGGTCCGCGGTGGTGCGGGGAACGGGGGCCTACTGATGGACCACGGGGACCAAAGGGGCCAAAGGGGCCAAAGAGAGAGGAACCAAGTGACGCGGAGCAGCGAGCCGTTGGGGGTCGCGGTCGTCGGGGCCGGCTACTGGGGGCCCAACCTCGTACGCAACTTCCAGGCCAGTGAACGCTTCCGGTTGCGCTGGCTGTGCGACCTCGCCGTGGACCGGGCCGAACGCGTCCTGGGCCGCTACTCGACGGTCCAGGCGACCGCGGACTACGCGGCCGTCCTCGCCGATCCCTCCGTGGCGGCCGTCGCCGTCGCCACACCGGCCGGCACCCACCTCGACATCGCCCTGGCCGCCCTGCGCGCCGGCAAGCACGTCCTGGTGGAGAAGCCCCTCGCGGCGACGTACGCCGACGGCATGCGCCTGGTGGCCGAGGCGGAGGAGCGCGGGCTCACCCTGATGTGCGACCACACCTACTGCTACACCCCGGCGGTCGGCCGCATCCGGGAACTGGTCCGCTCCGGCGAACTCGGCGACATCCACTTCGTCGACTCGGTCCGCATCAACCTCGGGCTCGTCCAGAAGGACATCGACGTGATGTGGGACCTGGCCCCGCACGACCTGTCGATCCTGGACTTCATCCTCCCGGACAACGTCGAACCGGTCGCCGTCGCCGCCCACGGGGCCGACCCGATCGGCGCCGGACAGGCCTGCGTGGCCTATCTGACGCTCCAGCTCAACACCGGGGCCATCGCCCACGTGCACGTCAACTGGCTCTCCCCGACCAAGGTGCGCACCACCATGGTGGGCGGCGCCAAACGCACCTTGGTCTGGGACGACCTCAACCCCCTTCAGCGCGTGGCCATTTACGACCGGGGCGTGGACCTGGCCGCGCCCCAGGAGATCGACGCGGACGAGCGCCGCGACGCGCTCATCTCGTACCGCTCCGGCGACATGGTCGCGCCCGCCATCGGCGAGAAGGAGGCGCTGCGCAGCATGGTCGAGGAGTTCGCCGACGCGATCGGCGAGAGCCGGGCACCGCTCACCGACGGCCGGGCCGGCCTGCGCGTGCTGGACATCCTCGAAGCGGCGTCGCGAAGTCTCGCGTTCAAGGGCGCGGTCGTCGGTCTGCGCGCCGGGCGTTGAGCAACCAAACCACGGAGAGGGCACAGCAGTTGAGCAGCGTACGCGGCAAGAAGATCCTGGTCACCGGGGGAGCGGGCACCATCGGCTCCAACCTGGTCGACCTGCTGGCCGAGGGCGGCGCCCGCGAGGTCGTCGTACTCGACAACTTCGTGCGCGGGCGGACGGCCAACCTCGCCCGGGCCCTGCCCAGTGGCGTGGTCGAGGTCGTCGAGGGCGACATCCGGGACGCCGACACCGTACGGAAGGCCACCGAGGGCGCCGACCTGGTGTTCCACCTCGCCGCGATCCGCATCACCCAGTGCGCCGAGGAACCCCGGCTCGCCAACGAGGTGTTGGTCGACGGCACCTTCAACGTCCTGGAGGCGGCGGTCGAGGCCGGAGTGGGCAAGGTGATCGCCTCGTCCTCGGCCTCGGTCTACGGCATGGCCGAGACCTTCCCGACCACCGAGCGCCATCACGCCTACAACAACGACACGTTCTACGGCGCGGCCAAGGCCTTCAACGAGGGGATGCTGCGCAGCTTCCACGCCATGTCCGGACTGGACTACGTGGCGCTGCGCTACTTCAACGTCTACGGCCCCCGGATGGACATCCACGGCCTCTACACCGAGGTGCTCATCCGCTGGATGGAGCGCATCGAGGCGGGCGAGCCGCCGCTGATCCTCGGCGACGGCACGCAGACCATGGACTTCGTCGACGTCCGGGACATCGCCAGGGCCAATGTGCTGGCCGCCGAGTCGGACCTGACCGACGAGGTGTTCAACGTGGCCAGCGGCACCGAGACCTCGCTGCGCGAGCTGGCCGACGGCCTGCTCGAAGCCATGGGGGCGACCGGTCTGGAACCGGTGCACGGACCCGCCCGCAGCGTGAACTCGGTGGTACGGCGGCTCGCCGACACCTCGCGGGCCACCGAACGGCTCGGCTTCACGGCGGAGATCGACCTGCGCACGGGACTGCGCGATCTGGTCGCGTGGTGGCGCGCGGAGCGGGAGGCCGCCCGGTGAGCACCGACCGCATCCCCGTGATGATCCCCTGGCTCGGCGAGGACGAGGCGAAGGCAGCCTCCGACGCCGTGCTGTCCGGGTGGGTCGCCCAGGGGCCCCGCGTCGCCGCCTTCGAGCGGGCCTTCGCCGAACGGGTGGGCGCCGAGCACGGCATCGCCGTCAGCTCCTGCACCACCGCCCTGCACCTCTCGCTCGTCGCCCTCGGCCTCGGACCCGGCGACGAGGTCGTGGTGCCCTCGCTGTCCTTCATCGCCACCGCCAACGCCGTGCGCTACGTCGGGGCCGAGCCCGTGTTCGCCGACGTCGAGCCCGCCACCGGCAACCTGACCACGGCCACCGTGGACGCCGTACGAACTCCCCGTACCAGGGCGGTACTTGCCGTCCACCAGGGCGGGGTGCCCGCCGATGTCCACGCCTTGCGCGCCGCCTGCGCCGACTGGGACCTGCCGCTGGTCGAGGACGCGGCCTGCGCCATCGGCTCGACCGTCGGCGGCAAACCGGTGGGGCACGGCGCGCTGATCGCCGCCTGGTCCTTCCATCCCCGCAAGGTGGTCACCACCGGCGAGGGCGGCATGATCACCACCGACGACGCCGAGTGGGCGGCCCGCCTGCGCCGGCTGCGCGAGCACGGGATGAACGCCTCGGCGGCCGAGCGCCATGCCAGCAACAAGCCTGTCCTTGAGCAGTACTTGGAGGTCGGCTACAACTACCGGATGACGGACGTCCAGGCCGCGATCGGCCTCGTCCAACTCGGCAAGCTCGACACGATGATCGCCCGCCGACGTGAACTGGCCGCCCGCTACACCGCGTTGCTCCAGGACGTCCCCGGCCTCACCCCGGTGACCGATCCCGCGCACGGGCAGAGCAACTACCAGTCCTACTGGGTGCAGTTGGCCGCCGACTTCCCCGTCGGCCGCGACGACCTCCTCGCCGCGCTCGCCGAGGCCGGTGTCTCCGCCCGGCGCGGCATCATGGCCTCGCACCTCGAACCCGCCTACGCCGACCACCCCGCCAGGCCGTTGCCGGTCACCGAGCGGATCAGCCGCGGGTCGCTGATCCTGCCGCTGTTCCACACGATGACCGAGGCCCAGCAGGACCGGGTCGTCGCGGCACTGCGCGAACAGGCCCGAAGATGAACGGACTTGTCATCGTCGGCGCGGGCGGATTCGCGCGGGAGACCGCACAGGCGGTGGCGGACACGGGCGAGTTCAAGCTGCTCGGACACCTCGACGACAACCCGGCCCTGCACGGCACCGACATGGACGGCGTGCCGGTACTCGGCGGCTGCGACCTCGTCCACGAACTGCCCGAGGCACGGGTGGTGATCTGCGTCGGCAACCCCGGCGACTACGCGGCCCGCGCCCGGCTGGTCCGCCGGCTCGCCCTCCCCGCGGACCGCTACGCCACCGTGATCCACCCGACGGCCTCCGTGTCGCGGACGTCGACGGTCGGCCCCGGCTCGGTCCTGCTCGCGCACTGCGTCCTGACCGCCGCCGTACGGGTGGGCGCGCAGGTCGCGGTGATGCCGCAGGTCGTCCTCACCCACGACGACGTGGTCGAGGACTACGCCACGCTCGCGTCCGGCGTCCGCCTGGGGGGCGGGGTCCGGCTGGAGCGCGGCGCCTATGTGGGGGCCGGGGCCCTGGTCAGGGAGGGGAGGACGGTCGGCGCCTGGTCGCTGACCGGCATGGGGAGCACGGTGCTCGGCGACATACCGCCGGGCGAGGTCTGGGCGGGGAGCCCGGCCCGCAGACTGCGCGCGGCGCCCGCGCCCGCACTGGACGAACTGTCGACACAGCAACCGGGGGGGACCAGTCGCATGACCCACATACCGCTGGTGGATCTGAAGGCGGCCCACGCCGAGGTCGCCGACGACGTACGCGCAGGCTTCGAGCGGGTGTTGGCGAACACCGCGTTCGTCGGCGGCGACGAGGTGGCGGCCTTCGAGCGCGAGTACGCCGACTTCGGCCGGGTCGCGCACTGCGTGGGCGTCGCCAACGGCACCGACGCCCTCGAACTCGCCCTGCGCGCGAGCGGGGTGGGGGTCGGTGACGAGGTCGTGATCCCCGCCAACACCTTCATCGCCACCGCGGGCGCGGTCGCCAGGATCGGCGCCCGGCCCGTCCTGGCCGACTGCCTGCCCGACACCTACCTCCTCGACCCGCGGGCCGCGCTGGACGCGGTCGGCCCGGCGACCCGCGCGGTGGTGCCGGTGCACCTCTACGGGCAGTTGGCCGATGTGGCGGCGCTGACGGCCCAACTGCCCGAGCGGGTAAGGGTCGTGGAGGACGCCGCGCAGTGCCAGGGCGCGACCCGCGACGGCCGGACGCCGGGCAGCGGCTCCATCGCGGCCACCAGTTTCTACCCGGGCAAGAACCTCGGTGCCTACGGCGACGCGGGCGCGGTCCTCACCGACGACCGTGAACTCGCCGACCTGGTACGGGCGATCGCCAACCACGGCGGTGTCGCCAAGTACCGCCACGACGTCCCCGGGTTCAACAGCCGCCTCGACGGACTCCAGGCCGTCGTCCTGCGGGCCAAGCTCGCCCGGCTCGCCGACGGCAACGCGGCCCGGCGCACGGCCGCCGCCCGCTACGACGAGCTGCTCGCCGAACTCGCCGCCGCCGGACGGGTCGTCCTCCCGACCACGGCGCCCGGCAGCCTCCACGTCTGGCACCTGTACGTCGTCCAGGTCGCCGGCGCCGACCGCGACGACGTCGTCGGCAAGCTCAACGCCGAGGGCATCGGTGCCGGAGTGCACTACCCGGCACCGGTCCACCTCACCGAGGCGTACCGCGGGCTCGGTTACGGCCGAGGCGACTTCCCGAACGCGGAGCGGGCGGCGGACCGGATCCTCTCGCTGCCGCTCTACCCGCAGATCACCCCCGACCAGCAGCGACGAGTCGTGGACGTGTTCACCGACGCCCTCGGCCGCTGACCGGTCCCCTGAGGTTCAGCAACACGACCCGCCCCCAGGGGTCGGTCCAGCACAGCACTGCTGAGAGGTACACATGAAAAGATGGAGCAGACGGCTCCGGGGCGGCCGCCTCGCCGTCATAGCAGCCTTGATCCTGGCGGTGCTCCCGCTGGCCGGGTCCGCCCAGGCGGTGTCCGATCCCTGCGGATCGGGCAGCAACCCCATCGTCTGCGAGAACTCCAAGACGGGCAGCCCGATGTCCGACTGGTTCTCGCCCAACGCCTACGGTGACATCCAGGGCTTCTCCACCAAGGAGAGCGTCCAGGCGGGCGACACCGTCCAGTTCAAGGTCCAGTCGAAGGTCTCCTACACCGTCGAGATCTACCGACTGGGCTGGTACGGCGGTGACGGCGCGCGCGAGATGTCGACCGCGGCCCAGGCAGCCGTGACCCACCCCGCCAACTTCACCACCAGCCCGGCCAGTTGCACCACCAAGAACACCGGCCTGGTCGACTGCGGCAACTGGCCCGTGACCGCGAGCTGGACCGTTCCCAGCGACGCCGTGTCCGGCCTGTACATCGCCAACCTGACGCAGACCGACGGCGACGGCCTGATGCCGTACCCGTTCGTCGTCCGCAAGGACTCCTCCACCTCCGACGTCGTCGTGCAGACCAGCGACCAGACCTGGCAGGCCTACAACGACTACGGCGGCCAGGACCTCTACGGAGGCCTGGGCCCCGCGCCGGACGGCCGCGCCTACGAGGTCAGTTACAACCGGCCGTTGGACATCGGCGGCGACAACGGCATCTACGGGTCCGAGTTCATGATGCTGTCCTGGCTGGAGCGCAACGGCTACGACGTCAGCTACACCTCCGGCGTGGACGTCTCGGCGTCGACCGGCGCCGCCCTGCTGGAGAAACACAAGGTGTACATGTCCTCCGGGCATGACGAGTACTGGACGCAGAGCCAGTACTCCAATGTCCTGGCCGCGCGAAAGGCCGGCGTCCAGCAGGCGTTCTTCAGCGGCAACGAGGTCTTCTGGAAGACCAGGCTCGCTCCGAGCATCGACGGCACCAACACCGCCGACCGCACCCTGGTCTGCTACAAGATGACCAAGATGGCGCAGTCCAACGGGATCGCCGACCCCAGCGGCACGTGGACCGGTACCTGGATGGACCCGGCCAGCACGAACTACGGGCAGAGCTACCAGCCGCCGAACATCCTCACCGGCTCCATGTTCACGGTGAACGGCTACCGCAGCGACGCCATCACCGTCCCCGGCTCGTACGGCAGGAATCGGATCTGGCGCAACACCTCCATCGCGAACCTCACGTCGAGCCAGACGGCCACCTTCCCGACCGGCACGCTCGGTTACGAGTGGGACAGCGACATCGGCAACAGCACCAGACCCGCCGGCGCGATCGACGTGTCGTCCACGACGGTCGACATCCAGGACGCCAAGCTCCGCATGGACTGGGGGAACGTCTACGGCAACGGCACCGCGACGCACAATCTCGTCGAGTTCCGCGACCAGGACTCCGGGGCCCTGGTGTTCGGGGCCGGAACCGTGCAGTGGTCGTGGGGTCTGACCAACATCCCGACCTACAACCCCGACGACACGGTGGTCACCGAGGACGCCCGGATGCAGCAGGCGACGGTGAACGTCCTCGCCGACATGGGTGTCCAGCCGCACACCCTGCAGAGCAACCTCGTCGCCGCCACCGCCACGACCGACACCACCGGCCCGGCCGTCACGGTGACGGCTCCGGCCTCCGGGGTCACCGTCCCGGCGCTGAAGCCGGTCACCATCACGGGTACCGCCGCCGACTCCGGCGGGGGCGTGGTGGCCCGCGTGGAGGTGTCCACGGACGGCGGCACGACCTGGAACGCCGCCAGCGGTCTGACGTCCTGGAGCTACAGCTGGACGCCGACGACCCCGGGCTCGGAGTCGATCAAGGTCCGCGCGGTGGACGACAGCGTCAACATCGGCGCCGTCACCACCGTCCCGGTGACCGTCGGCCCGCAGGCCTGCCCCTGCTCCATCTGGCCGGCCTCGGCGGTGCCCGGCACCGTCAACGCGGGTGACGGCAGTTCGCTGGAGCTGGGTGTCAAGATCCGTACCACGGTGGCCGGTTCGATCACCGGGGTCCGCTTCTACAAGTCGCCGGCCAACACCGGCACCCACTCCGGCAGCCTGTGGAGCGCCTCCGGCACCCGCCTGGCCACCGGCACCTTCACAGGCGAGACGGCCTCCGGCTGGCAGCAGCTCAACTTCGCCACCCCGGTGACCGTCAAGGCCAACACCACCTATGTCGCCTCGTACTTCGCCCCCAACGGCGGATACTCCTACGACGGCGGCGCCTTCAGCGACGGCCCAGCCGGCCTCGCCCCGCTCACCGCGCTCCAGTCCGGCACCGACGGCGGCAACGGCGTCTACCACTACGGTTCGACGAGCGCCTTTCCGTCCTCGGCGTCCTCGGGCAGCAACTACTGGGTCGACGTGGTGCTGGACACCTCGACGGCCAGCACGACCCCGCCCACGGTGAGTTCGACCTCGCCGACCTCGGGGGCGACCGGTGTGTCCATCACGGCACCGGTGTCGGCGACGTTCAGCTCGGCCGTCGACGCGGACAGCCTCACGTTCACCGTGAAGGACCCGGACGGCAACACCGTGCCAGGGGCTGTGACGCTCCCCTCGTCGAACAAGGCGACCTTCACCCCGTCGACGGAACTGGAGCTCAACACCACCTACACCGCGTCCGTCCAGGCCTCCGACCTGTGGGGCAACGCCATGACGGCCCCGGTGACGTGGACCTTCCACACCAGTTCCACCCCGCCCGCGGTCACCTGCCCGTGCACCCTGTGGAACGCCTCCATCGTGCCGGCCACGACCGATGTCACCGGGGACTCCAACTCCCTTGAGCTGGGCACCCGGTTCAAGTCCTCGGCGGCCGGCTGGATCACCGGCGTCACCTTCTACAAGGGGACCGGCAACACCGGCACCCACACCGGCAGTCTCTGGTCCGACGACGGCACTTTGCTGGCGTCGGGCACCTTCACCAACGAGACGGCCACCGGCTGGCAGACGCTGACCTTCGCCTCTCCGGTGGCGGTCACCGCGGACACGTCGTACGTCGTCTCGTACCACGCGCCCAACGGCAACTACGCGGTGGACGGCGGCTACTTCGCCGCGGCCCACCAGTCCTATCCGCTGACCGCGACCGCCGACACGGCCTCGGCGCACAACGGTCTCTACCGCTACGGCTCCGACGTCGCGTTCCCCAACGGCTCCTACGGATCCGCGAACTACTGGGTCGGCCCGGTCTTCACCGCCGACGACCCGAGCGGATCGCTGGCCGCGGAGACCGCCGCCTCGGAGGTGACCGCGTCCTCGCTGACGCACACCGCCGACGCGGCCGGTGCCCTGGTCACGACGCTGCCCGCCAAGACCGATGTGTCGTCGGTCAAGGCGACGGTGACGATCCTGCCCGGGGCCCGAGCGGCCGCCGCCAGGAAGCTCCACGTCACCGCCGTCGTGTCGTACGACAAGGCCACGCACAAGGCGTCCGTCCATCTGTCGGCACCGCTGCCGGACGGCGCCCGGTTCAAGATCACGGTCACGGTCACGGACAAGCACCGGCACACGGTGAGGTCGCACACCTGGTCCATGGAGAGCAAGACCGTCCGCAAGAAGAAGCACTAGCACCCACCGGTGGCGGCCCCCTCCAACCCGGGGGCCGCCACCGGGGATTGGCCTTCCCACCGATGAGTACCGTCAGTGTTGTCATCCCCTGCTACAAGTACGGCCATTTCCTCGCCGACTGCGTGAGCAGCGTCCTGGACGAGCAGGACGGCGTTGACGTCCGGGTCCTCATCATCGACGACGCCTCGCCCGACGACTCCGCGGAGACCGCGCACAAGCTCGCCGCCGCCGACCCCCGCATCGAGGTCCTGGTCCACGAGACCAACAAGGGCCACATCGCCACCTACAACGAAGGCCTGCTCGAATGGGCCGACGGCGACTACGTGGCGCTCCTGTCCGCCGACGACCGGCTGGTCCCAGGAGCCCTGGTCCGGTCCGCCGCACTCCTGGACGCCCACCCCGAGGCCGGCTTCGCCTACGGACGCCCCCTCCGCTTCCAGCACGGCGGCCCCCTGCCGGCCGCCCGCACACGGAGCACCGGCTCCGTCGTCTACCCCGGGCAGTGGTGGCTGGAGCGGCGCTTCAGCGAGGGCACCGGCTGCATCACCTCACCGGAAGTCGTCGTCCGCACCAGCCTCCAGCGCGCCGTCGGCGGCTACGACCCGGCCCTGCCGCACGCCGGCGACATCGAGATGTGGATGCGGCTCGCCGCACACGCCGACGTCGGCTATGTACGCGGCGCCGACCAGGCCTTCTACCGCGTCCACGGCAAGAACATGTCCACGACCGACTTCGGCGGCCAACTGGACGACCTGCGCCAACGCCTGGTGGCCTTCGACTCGGTGCTGGTGAAGTGCGCCGACCAACTGCCCCAGGCCGAGCGCCTGGCCCAGCAGGTCCACACCAGGCTCGCCCGCTTCGCGCTGCGCCGGGCCTACCGCGCCTACGACCGGGGGCGCACCGGCGTCGTACCGGTCGACGAGTGCGTGGCCTTCGCCGAGGAGTGCCTGCCGGGGTACGCCAAGCTGCCCGAGTACCGCGCGCTGCGGCTGCGGCGGCGGATCGGCGCCAAGGCGATGCCGTATCTGCAGCCCCTGGTGTGGTCGGCCGTGGCCGAGCGCGGGCGGGAGGCGCTGTGGTGGGAGTCGTGGAAGCGCCGCGGTATCTGATGAACCGTCAGTTCAGCTCAGAGGGCCGCCGGGACCGGACCGGCGGTGCGCCGGTGGTCCACGGCGGCCCTCCGGTGACGGCCCATCAGGAACCGGTCGAGCCACAGCGCCCCGACGACCCCGCCGGCCGCGCCCAGCAGGGCGACCCCGGCCAGGCCCCGGCTCTTGTTGCCCTGCACCATGGCGGCGCTCGGGGAGACCAGCACGGAGGCGGTGATCCGCCCTGCCGCGGGGACCTTCTGCGCCGTCTGCAACTCCTCGACGTGCCGGGTGTAGACGCCGATGATCCGGCGCACCGCGGTGGTGGCGGCGCCGGGATCCGACGCCTGCGACTGCACCTGCAAGGAGGGGATCAGATAGCGCGGGGTCGCGCTGGTGCCGCTGTTGCGGGGGACGAGATGGTAGGTCCCGTGGACGCCCGCCGCGCTCAACTCCTCGGCCCCGGCCGGGGATTGGAGCTGCTGGATGACGCCGTAGGAGACCACGGCGAGCGGCGGCTGGAGATTGGTGAGCTGGTTGGGCTGGTTCTGTGTCACCGGCGGCTTGAGGACGACCACCGCGGAGCCGACGTACTGCGGGGCCGGGCGCACCACCTGGTACGCGCCGACGGCCGTCAGCAGCAGCGCCACCACCAGCACGTACCAGCGGCGGAGCAGCGCGTCGGCGACGTTCCCGGGCGACATGTGAGTTCCTTCCGTCGCCCCCGATACTGGCAGGACGTGCGGCGGGATGCCACCGAATGGGGGGATGGTTCGTGAGCCTTGGTGAGATATGGGCCATTCTGCGCCGACGTTGGTACTTCATGGTGCCCATCACCGTGCTCAGCCTGCTCGCCGGCGGCTATCTCTACGCGACCGTCCCCGTCTCCTACCAGTCGCAGAGTTCCGTCGCGCTGCTGGACTCCTCCGCCGTGGCCCGCCTCGCGCCCACCTTCGGCAACCCCATCTCGAACGCGGGCGGTTCGCTGATCGTCACGGCCGACGTACTGATCAGAACCCTCGAATCGGACGACGCGGCGAAGGAGTTGCGCGGCCGGGGCGTCACGGATCCGTACACGGCCGGCTTCGCGCCGGCCAGCGACAGCCCGCTGCTCGTGCTGAGCGTCACCGGAACCGACCGCGAGAAGGTCCTCAAGGAGACCAGCACCCTCACCACCTTCGCCGGCGAGCAGTTGAACGCGCTCCAGGTCGCCGCCAAGGTCCCGGCCCCGTACACCGTGCAGACGGCCCCGGTGGTCCTGCCGCAGACCCCGGTGGCGAAGTCGAAGAGCCGCTACCAGGACATCGCGGCCGTGGTCATCCTCGGCGTCGTCAGCGCGTTCCTGCTGTCGATCCTGATGGAGGGCGTCGCGGTGGTCCGCCGCCGGCGCCGGCTGGTGAAGACCGTCGCGCGACGACCCCGTGAGAACGGCGATCCCGACCGGGTGCGGACGGGAGCCGTGCACCGACGGGTCGACGCGACCGCGATCCTCACCGTCTATCTGGTGCTCGCCTTCTTCATCCCCTCGAACCTCGCCCTGCCCGCGCTCGGTGGCGTCGGCACCCCGGCCAACGTCTTCGCCCTGCTCGGCCTGCTGTGGTACCTCGCGACCTGGCTCGGCGGCCGGGTCCTGCCCGCACCGGGCACCAGGCTCGCGAGGGTCGCGATGTGCGTCCTCGGCACGGCCGTCCTGGCGGCCTACGTCGCCGACGCCATGCGCGAGAGCTCGCACGAGGAGATCCTCGGGGCCGACCGCGGACTCATCGGGTTCCTGGTCTGGGTGTCGCTGGTCGTGCTGACCTCGGCCGGCATACAGGACCGCGCCCGACTCGACGTGCTGATGCGCCGTGTGGTCGTGCTCGGCTCCGTGGTCGCCGCGATCGGCTTCTACGACTTCTTCGCGGCCACCAACATCGCCGACTCCATCCACATCCCCGGCCTCCAGACCAGCGTGGCCCAGGTGACCGTCATGGACCGCGGCTCCTTCACCAGGCCGCGCTCCACCACCGCCCAACCCCTGGAGTTCGGCGGCATGCTGGCGATCCTGCTGCCCTTCGCGATCCAGCAGGCCCTCGATCCGATCCGCGCCCACCGCCACGCGCTGCGCCGCTGGGGGCCGGTCCTGCTCATGGCCGGCGCGCTGCCCCTGACGGTGTCGCGCACCTCGATCATCGGCATCCTGCTGGTCGCCCTGGTGATGGTGCCGCGCTGGAAGCCGGCCCGGCGCTGGAGTGCGATCGGCGTGATGACCGCCTCCGTGGCCGTCTTCAAGGTGCTGATCCCCGGGCTGATCGGCACGATCACCGGCCTGTTCGCGTCGTTCCTGTCCAACTCCGACAGCAGCACCCAGGCCCGTACCGTCAAGTACAGCGCGATCGTGCCCTATCTCAAGGAACACCCGCTGTTCGGGCGGGGGTTCGGCACCTTCACGCCCGACCTGTACTTCTTCACCGACAACCAGTACATGCTGACGGCGGCCGAGATGGGCGTCCTCGGGCTCATCGCCCTGTTCACCCTTTTCATCACCGGCATCCACCAGGGCGGCGGCATCCGGCGGCTGGCCCGCACCGAGTCCGACCGCGAACTGGGCCAGGCCTTCTTCGCCTCCTCGCTGGTCGCCCTGGTCATCAGCGCCACCTTCGACTCGCTCAGCTTCCCCATGTTCGCCGGCATGTTCTTCCTGATGCTGGGGGCGGGGGGCAGCTATCTGGGCCTGCTCCGGCGCGCGGCGACCGCCGTCGACCCGGCCCCCGCCGACACCGCCGACGTCCCCCTGCCCGAACTCGTGGAGTCCCGTTGAGCCCCGTCGCCGTCATAGCCGTCACCTGGAACAGCGCCTCGGTGCTGCCCGGTTTCCTCGCCGCCCTCCCGGACGGCATGGCCGGCCTCGACTGGCGGCTCGTCGTCGCCGACAACGAGTCGGCCGACGACACGGTCGAGGTGCTGCGCGCACTGGCCCCGGACGCCACCGTCGTCCGGACCGGGCGCAACGCCGGATACGCGGCCGGGGTCAACGCGGCGCTCACCGCCGTCGACCCACACGACACGGTGCTCATCTGCAACCCCGACATCCGCATGCGGCAGGGCTGCGCCAAACGCCTTGTCGACCGGCTGGGCGAGGACGTGGGAATCGCCGTACCGCTCCTCTACGACGAGGGCCGGAACGTGCCCCACTTCTCGCTACGGCGTGAGTCGACCGTGCTCCGGGCGCTGGGGGAGGCCACCATCGGCAACCGGCGGGCCGGACGCTTCCCTCGCCTGAGCGAACTCGTCACCGACCCCGCCGCCTACGAGCGGCCCACCCGCGCGGACTGGGCGACCGGCGCGCTCATGGCCATATCGGCGAACTGCCGTGCCGCCACCGGTCCTTGGGACGAGTCCTTCTTTCTCTACTCGGAGGAGACCGAATACTGCCTGCGGGCAAGGGACTTGGGCTACGCCACTCAGTTGGAGCCGTCCGCCGAGGCCGTCCACCTCGGCGGGGACTCCCAGATGTCGCCCCATCTGTGGACCCTGCTCACCCTCAACCGGGTCCGCCTGTACGGGCGTCGGCACGGCCGCGTCGCCACCCTCTGCTTCCGGGGTGCCGTGTTCCTGCGCGAGGCGTCACGCGCCGCCCTCGGCCGCAAGGTCAGCCGCGCTGCGGCGACCGCCCTGCTGACACCGGGCGCCCTGCGTGCGACTCCTGGCCCTCACTCGAACCAAGAGGTGTAGAAACTCCCGGGGTTCATCAGATACCGCACGGTGGCATACGGCACATGGCGCACGCTGTGCTTGCGGCTGTACCGGTACACGAGTTCCCAGTCCTCCCGGGGCATCACCTCCGGCGTCCGCCGCAGCCGGCTGAAGTGCAGCGCGTTGTTCCGCCGGGCGACGAACGCGTTGGTGTCGAGGAAAGACTCCCGGGCGGCGAGGTGGCGGTCGAACGGCACGGACAGGATGTCCCGTTGGGTCCCGTCCGGCAACACACGACGCAGTGCCGTGTAGATGCCGTCGGGACCGTCGGGGGACTCCAGGACCTCCAACGCCCGTTCCAGATGGTCGGGTTCCCACAGATTGTCGTCGTCCAGGAAGGCCACGTACCGCGAGCGGGTGAGGCGGATGCCCACATTGCGCACCACGCCTGCCACACCGGTGTTGCGGCTCAGCGAAACGGCGAACAGTCTTGGATCATCCGGGAGTTCGGGGAGGCCCGCGCCGTCGTCGACGACGATGACGACCTGGTCGCGGACCGTCTGGGCGAGCGCCGAGCGGACGGCGGCCCGTACCTCGTCCGGGCGGCGGTGGGTGGCGACGACCGTGGCGACCAGGGCCTCGGGAACGGAGGTCGTGGCCGCGAGCCGGCGGGACTCGGCGGATTCCAGGCGGCGGAGCCGTAGTGCGGAGGGGGCGAGGAGGACCTTGTTGCGCAGTTCGAAGAGGACCAGCCAGCCGAAGGCGCGCTTGAGGAGTTCCCAGGGGGCGCGGGCGATGCGTCGCATGATCCTCTTCCTCAGCCGGCCGGTTCGGGGGTGATCGCGGTGCCGTCGGAGAACCGGTTGCCGCGCCAGACGTTGCCCTTGCCACCGGTGTTCCAGGCGGCGACGGCTCCGTAGGCGCCGCTGAAGCGGTGGTAGCGGCGGGAGAAGACGTTGTTGGTGACCTTGATCCCGGTGGCGCCCTTGCCGCCGCCGTAGAGGGCGTACGCGCCACCCGCCAACAGGTTGTCGTCGACGACCGTGTTGGTGACCGGCCCGGTGTCGGCGAACAGGCCGACGGCCGCGGAGGCTCCCCGGTTCACGGCGACGGGGTTGAGCAGGGTGTTGTGCCGGACGATCAGCTCGCCCTTGTTGCTGCCGCCGCTGATCACCGCGTCGGTGTGCTGCCACTCGCCGCCCGCGTTGCGGAAGGGGACGAGGTCGTGGACGTAGTTGTCGTGGAGGTTGCCCCGGCCCATGGAGAGGGCGTTGCCGAAGACGGAGATGTCGCTCCAGCCGACCTCGACGGAGCTGGTGCTCATGTTGGAGACGGCGTAGTCCTCGCCGCCGTTGTCCGGGCCCTTGCCGGGGACCGCGGTGACGGTGCTGTGCAGGACGCGGAGTCCGCGGTGGCCGGGGCGCAGGTTGACCCCCCACCAGTTGGTGGAGGTGATCCTGCTGTCGACGATGGTGACGTCGTCCGCGTAGATGTCGAGGGAGCCGGTGATGTCCCAGCCCTTGATGACCGTGCCGTCGGTCTTGATGCTGAGGTTCCCGGTGGAGTGCGGGGTCAGTCCGGTCCGGGGTCCGGTGCTGTGGGCGTCGGGGAACCCCGCCTCACCGGGTGCCGCCGACTCCGTGCGGGCCGTGCTGCCGCCGCCCGAAGTGGCCGTAGGCCCGGGGGACTTGGCGGAACTCCCGGAGCAGGCGGTGGCCAGCGCGAGCAGCGGAACGGCGAGCAGGAGGCGGAGCCTCGTCATACGGCCTCCGCCGTACGGGGGCCGAGCAGCAGGCGGCGGCTGGGCAGGACGCACACCACGTAGCAGGCCAGCGCGGCCGTGCCGATGACGAACAGGGCGAGGACGCCGTCGCCGAGGAGATGCTTCGCGGCGAGGATCACCAGCCCCATCACGGCTCCCCCGAACAGCGGCCAGGCGCAGGCCCGGGCGATGGGGGACAGGCCGATCCCGGCCCGGCCGAGGGCGTACAGGAAGACGGGGACGACGAGGCCGACGGCGACCAGGACATGGGCCTGGGAGACCCCGACGATGCCGTGCAGCCGGGCGCCCACGATCAGCACGGGGACGAGCGCCACCAGCCACAGGCCCTGGACGAGGATGAGGGAGCGGCGCTGTCCGGCGGCCACGAGACAGTCGTAGGCGAGTTCGCAGCCGATGCGGACCAGGCCGAGGGCCATCAGCCAGGGGAGGGCCTTCGCGGCGGGCAACCACTGCTCGCCGTAGACGAGTTGGACGACCGGGCCGGCGAGGCCGGCGAGCAGGACGCACAGGGGGACGGTGCCGGTGACCAGGACGCCGAGGGCGCGGCTGAAGCCCTGGGCGAGGGCCTGCGGGGAGTCGGCGAGGCGGGAGAAGCCGGCGAAGGAGACCCGGCGCGCGGCCTCGGAGATGATGCGGACCGGCCAGCCCGACATGTTGAACGCCAGGACGTAGAAACCGAGCCAGACCTGACCGAGGGTCGAGCCGACGACCATGGTGTCCACGTTGACGACGGCGAGGGCGAGCAGGCTCGCGCCGGCCAGCGGGAGCCCGAACTTCAGCAGTGCGCGGGCCTGTTCGCGGTCCCAGCCGAAGCGCAGGGTGCCGGGGGCGGCCAGCGCGCAGCCGACGAGGGCGGCGATGTTGCCCGCGACCGCGCCCCACGCGAAGCTCATCGCGCCCCAGCCGGCGAAGGCCAGCACCAGGGTCACGGTGGTGGAGAGGACGAAGTTCAGCGCGTCGATGACCATCCGCCTGCCCTGGGCGAACTCCCGGGTGAGGAAGCCCGCGGGCACCTGGGCGATGCCGTCGATCACCAGGCACAGGCACATCACGCGCAGGACGCCGGACGCCCCGGGGGAGTCGAGCAGTCCGGCCACCGTCGGCGCCGATACGAAGATCGCCGCGTACAGCAGGCCGCTGGACAGGGTGCCCAGGGTCAGTACGGTCGGCGCGAAGCGGCGGGGGTCGCCGTCCCAGCGGACGATGGCCAGGCCGACGCCGAGTTCGTTGGCGGAGAGCAGGACCAGCAGCACCGTCTGGGCGATGCCGTAGACACCCCATTCCGCGGGGCCGAGTGCGAAGCGGGCCAGCAGGATGCCGGTGGCGAAGTTGCCGAGGCGCATGACCACGGTGTTGATCAGGCTCCAGCGGGCCGCCGAACGGACCTTGCGGCCGAAGGCCTCCGGAGCGGGAGCCGGGGTGACGCTCGCTTCGGCGGGGGTTTCGTCAGCGGTCCCGCTGTCCGGTGTGCGAACGCTGTCCATGAGTCGACTCCTCGTCGAGCGGCTCGGCGGCGGGTGCCACGGTCATGACGGATCGGCCGGTACGGGACTCCGTCGCGGACCTGTTCTCCGCGGACCGGGACCAGGCGGGCGGCGTCCGCAGCGCCATCGTCTGGTCCACCGGCGGTTCCACTGGCGCTGGTTCGGGGGTGGCGAGCGGCGGCGCGGGCTCCGGCGTCGGCAGCGGTGTGCGGGAGCGGCGGCGCGCCTCCGCGTAGAAGACGGCGACCAGGCTCAGCACCAGGCCCAACACCCCGGCCATGACCAGGTATTCGAGCCGGGTCTTGGTCTGCGCCACCGGGGTCTGCGGGGGCACGATGGTCGCCATCTGGATCCTGGCCGGCGCGGCCACGGACTGCTGTTCCTGGAACTGCAGCAGCCGTTCCTTGGCGTACGCGCTCAGGATGCGGTCCGAGGCAAGGACGGCGGCCTTGTCGGTGCCCGTGACGGTGAGCCAGACCAGCGGACCCTGCGCGTTGTCGGCGAGCTTGGCCTCGAACGTGCCGGTGGCGCCACGGGACTTGAGGTCCCTGATGGAGCCGTCGGAGTTGAGGTTGCGGGCCAGGCTGTCGGCCATGCCGGTGAGCGAGGTCTGGGTGCTGAGGAACGGGTTGCCGTCGTAGGCCTCGGTGGCCTTCTTCGAGTTCAGCAGCACCACGGTGCTCTGCGACTGATAGGTGACCGGGACCACCATCTGCACGGCGACCATCAGGCCGGCGGTCAGCAGCAGTCCGGGCAGCAGGACGTACCAGCGCCTGCGCATCACCCGGAAGATCTCAGCGAGATCCATGGTCCCCCCTAGCGACCTGGTGTTCGACGAGCATATGTGGCAAGCGGATCATATGGGGAACGTCGGATCGGCTGGGGCCGGCTGGTCGGTCGGTCTGGGCCGGGTGCGTGCGGTGCCCCCCTCCAGCAGCACATCGGCGATGCGGTCGCTCGCGCGGCCGTCCCACAGGTCCGGGCGGCGCGGCGCGGGCGGGGCGTCCAGCACCCGGTTCACGGTGGCCACGATGCGGGCCGGATCACGGCCGGCCAGCACATTGGTGCCCTGCTCGACGGTGATGGGCCGCTCGGTGTTGTCCCGCAGGGTCACGCACGGCACGCCGAGTGCGGTGGTCTCCTCCTGCACACCGCCGGAGTCGGTCAGCACCAGGCGGGCCGAGCCCTGGAGGGCGATGAAGTCCAGGTATCCGGCGGGCGGTACGAGCTTGATGCCCCCGGGGACGCCGATCTCCGCCAGCCGCTCGGAGGCGCGCGGATGCACCGGCAGCACGAGCGGACAGCGGCCGGCGATCTCGCCCAGCGCCTTCAGGAGCCCGGTGAGGACTTCCGGGTCGTCCACGTTGGCGGGCCGGTGCAGGGTGACCAGGCCGAACTCGCCCTTGGTGAGCCCGTATCGATCGAGGATGTCCGAGGTCCTGGACCGTTCCAGGTTGGCCAGCAGCGTGTCGATCATGACGTTGCCGACGAGGTGGATCTGGTCGTCCCGGTACCCCTCGGCGCGCAGGTTCTCGACGGCGTCGGGGGAGGGGGCCAGCAGATAGTCGCTGACACGGTCGGTGGCGACCCGGTTGACCTCCTCCGGCATGCTCCAGTCGCGGCTGCGCAGACCGGACTCGACATGGGCCAGCAGCGGTCCCGCCTTGGCGGTGACCAGGGCGCAGGCCAGGGTGGAGTTGATGTCGCCGACCACGACGACGATGTCCGGGGACACCTCGGACAGGAGCGGTTCGAACGCGGTCATCACGCGTCCGGTCTGCTCGGCGTGCGAGCCGGAGCCGACCCCGAGGAAGCGGTCGGGCGGCCGGATGCCGAGGTCGGCGAAGAACACGTCGTTCATCGCCGGGTCGTAGTGCTGGCCGGTGTGGACGAGGATCACCTCGGCGCCCCGGCGTTCCAGGGCGTCCATCACCGGTTTGATCTTCATGTAGTTGGGGCGTGCCCCCGCTACGCAGACGATGCGCGGCATGGTTCAGAGCACCTCGATCGTGGGTCCGGACGCCAGCCGCCGGCGGCAGTCGAGGACGAAGGGGGCGTGTTCGGCGACGAGTTCGTAGTCGAAGGCGTCGTGGTCGGTGAGCAGGACCACCACGTCGGCGGCGGCCAGCTCCTCCGGTCCCGGTTCGACCCGGATCAACCGGGCGTCCACCGGCAGGCTTTCGACCACATGCGGGTCGGCGGCCCTGACCTGGGCCCCCATGTCGAGGAGAAGTTGGGAGATGCGCAGCGCGGGCGACTCGCGGGCGTCGCTGGTGTTCTTCTTGTAGGCCAGGCCGAGCAGCAGGATGCGCGAGCCGTTCACCGACCGGCGTCTCTCGTTGAACAGGTCGGTGATACGGCGGGTCACATACTCCGGCATGTGGTTGTTGATGTCGTTGGCCAGCTCCACGAAGCGGAAACTCTGGCCGAGTTCGCGCTGCACCCGCCAGGACAGATACGAGGGGTCGATCGGCAGGCAGTGGCCGCCGACGCCCGGTCCCGGGGTGAACTTCATGAAGCCGAACGGCTTGGAGGAGGCCGCGTCGATGGCCTGCCAGACGTCGATGTCCAGGTGGTGGGCGAACATCGCGATCTCGTTGACCAGAGCGATGTTCACATGCCGGAAGGTGTTCTCCAGAAGTTTGGCCAGCTCGGCCTCCTTCGGCGAGTTCACCGGCACGGTGGTGTCGACGAGTTGGCCGTAGAAGTCCTGAACCGCCTTCAGGGAGGCCTCGTTGACGCCCGACACCACCTTCGGGGTCTCCTTGAAACCCCAGACGGCGTTGCCCGGGTCGATCCGCTCCGGGCTGTAGCCGAGGTGGAAGTCCTTGCCCGCGGCGAGACCCGAACCCTCCTCCAGGATCGGCGCGAACAGCTCCTGGGTGGTGCCCGGATAGGTCGTCGACTCCAGGACGACGGTGGCCCCGGGGCGCAGATAGCGGGCCAGCGCGACCGCCGACTCCTTGATGTAGCGGAGATCGGGGGTGCCCTCGTGCAGCGGGGTCGGGACCGTGACCACGGCGATGTCGAAACCGCCGCAGTCCCGGGCCGACTCACTCGGGCGGTAACTGCCGTTGTCCAGCGCCGTACGGATCCGCTCGGAGGAGACGTCCTCGACGAAGGACTCACCCGCGGCCAGGCTCTTGATCCGCCGGGCGTCGACGTCGTAGCCGATCACCTCGTGTCCGACCTCGGCGGCGCGGATCGCCAGCGGCAGGCCGACATATCCCTGTCCAACCACGACGACACGCATCAGCGGCTCCTGTTCGCGGGCGCGGCCTGCGGGGTGAGCCGGAACAGCTCGCGGGCCGTCATGAGAAGGAAGGCGATGTTGGTGGTGAGATAGCGCCGGCCGAGGCGACGCGGTTCCTGGAGCGCGCGGTAGAGCCACTCGACCCCCCAGCGCTGCCACAGCTTCGGGGCCCGCTTGGTGACGCCGGCCAGGATGTCGAAGGAGCCGCCGACGCCGTGCACCACACGGGCGCCGGTGCGGGCGCCGTGGGCGGCGGTGAAGATCTCCTTCTTCGGCGAGGTCATGCCGAGGAACAGCATCTGGGCGCCGCTGCGCGCGATGCCGTCCGCGATGGTCTCCTGCTCGGAGTCGTCGAAGTAGCCGTTGCGGCTGCCCGCCACCTTGAGGCCCGGGAAGCGGTCGGCGACGCGGAGCAGCATCCGCTCCAGCACCTCCTCCTTGGCGCCGAGGAAGTAGACGGGGATGCCCGTCGACTCCGCCTCGGCGAGCAGGCGCAGGAACAGGTCGATACCGGCGACGCGTTCGGGCAGCGGGGCGCGCAGGATACGGCCGGCCCACACCACGGCCTGGCCGTCGGCGAGGACGAGATCACAGCCGGCCACCGCTTCGGCGAGGCGGGGGTCGCGCCGCATGTTCACCAGCTTCGCCGCGTTGACCACCCCGATCTCCAACTGCCGCCCGTCCCGCACCGCTTCGAGGCAGCGCTGGACGGTCTCGTCCATGGTCAGCGGATCCAGCTCGACACCGAACAGGGTCTGACGCTCCGTCATATCCGGCCCCCCTGCCAGGCGAAGAGCATCCAGCCGAACTCGTAGGGCCGGCACTCGCGGTCCACGGCCAGCGGCGGGTACACCCGGTCCAGCCACTTCAGCCGGAGGCCGGGGACGGCCCGGGTGCCGATTCCGCGGACGGCGCGTACGGCCTTCTTCGGGTCGCCGCGGTAGACCTTGCGCCAGGTGGCGCCGAGCTCGTCGAGGATCAACGGCTCCTGTTTCTCCGGGTGTTCGGCCAGCTCGGGCACGTCCGTCATCCAACGCAGGCCCTTGCGGATCGACGCACCGAAGTCCGAGCCGCCCGCGTCGGCCAGGTCGAACAGGGCGGTCGGCGCCATCGCGTGCTGGTGCACGCTGTAGACCGGGTAGCCCTCGACGGCGCGGCCGGTGCGCGCGTCGTAGTGCCACCACCACTGCCCGCCGTCGCCCTGGAGTTCACAGATCCGCGCCGCGCACGCCTCGGCCGCGGCCAGCGCCTCCGGATCGCCGTCGCCGCTCGCGTGCGCGCGGGCCAGCGCCTGGAGGGGGTAGGTCTGGTCGGCGAAGCAGCTCACATGGGCGCGGTAACCGGGCACCAGGCCGGGGCCGGTGGCGTGCGGGAACAGCGGGCCGTCCCCGAGCCGGGCCCGGAGCAGCCGGTCGCGGACCGAGCTGAAACGTCTCTCCACATCGACCGTGTCGCGGGCCGCCGCGAGGGCGGACAGCACCCACGCCGCCTCGACGGTGTACTGCGGCCTGCCCTCCTCGTCCAGGGCGTCGACCTGCGCGAGGGCGTCGGAGAGCTTGGGGTGCCCGGTCTCGGCGGCGGCCCAGGCGATGAGCGCCGCGTCACCGAGGTTGCTCACCCCGGGCAGCGACTCGATCAGCAGGCCGGTGAACTCCTCGGCGGTCCGCCCGCCGAGCGCCGCGCGCTGCCGGTCCTCGGGCAGGAAGCGCACCCCCAGCGCGGTGATGGCCGCGTACCGGGTGCTGGTGCCGCGCCGCTCCAGGGTCCAGGAACCGTCGGCCGCCCGGTGCCCGGCCATGGTGAAGGCGAAGGCCTCGCCGCCGGGGAGCAGCATGGCCGGCAGCCCCGACTCGGCGACCGTGAGCAGTCGTTGGGCGAGTGCGAGCAGCGGCGGTTCCTCATGACCGAGTGCCGCCAGACGTGTGTGGGTCATCGTTCGGACACACCAACCCCCCTGTGGGTCCTGTGTTGTGAACAGACTGGTGATCGCCGCGGCGCGAACGGGCGCGCGGCGCAAGGCAGATGTGAGATGTCAGCTTGAGGAGCGGCTTCCGCTCCTGGCTTCAGGCACAGGTGTCCCCCACCCGGTAACCCCCCTGGGCACGACTGGTCTGTGCGCTCATTGTGCCGGGTCTGCACAGATCGCACACATGTTATGCCGGTAGATGTTCGATGAATAGCGTTTTGGGAGCGACGGGCGTCACGTGTGCGCGACGAGTTCGCCGTCCTTCTCGTCGTACAACTCGCCTGTCTCGGGGCACTCCCAGTTGCCCGGTTCGCCCTCACGCTCGACCAGCCGGACGCCGGCGCGGCCGACCCAGCCGATGCGGCGGGCCGGAACCCCGGCCACGAGGGCGAAGTCCGGCACGTCCCGGGTCACCACGGCGCCCGCCGCGACCAGCGCCCACCGGCCGACGCGCACCGGCGCCACACACACCGACCGGGCCCCGAGCGACGCCCCCTCGGCCACCTCCACGGCCACGGCCTGCCAGTCGTCGCCGCGCTTCAACCGGCCCTGCGGGTCCACCGAGCGCGGGAAGTAGTCGTTGGTGAGCACAGCCGCCGGGCCCACGAATACCCCGTCGCCGAGCACCGCGGGCTCGTACACCAGGGCATAGTTCTGGAGCTTCACGTTGTCGCCGATCCGCACCCCCGGGCCGACGTAGGCCCCCCGGCCCACGATGCAGCCGCTGCCCAGGCGGGCGTTCTCCCGGATCTGGGCCAGATCCCAGACCGTCGTCCCCTCGCCGACCGCGGCCGTCTCGTCGACCTGGGCGGTCGGCTGGATTCTGAAGCTCACTGGGCTGAACCCCTCTTCTCGTCGAGCGGATCCGGAACCACCGCTCCGCGCGGCAGCGCCGGGGGCACAGTTGAC
The DNA here is from genome assembly GCF_040605995.1 of Streptomyces sp. NPDC005492. NCBI lineage: Bacteria > Bacillati > Actinomycetota > Actinomycetes > Kitasatosporales > Streptomycetaceae > Streptomyces > Streptomyces sp. NPDC005492. The sequence goes on along the minus strand of NZ_JBEXDX010000024.1, from coordinate 62,948 downwards.
CACGATCCGGGCGGATCCGCATCGATCACGTCGCCGCCACCGAGGCCTGGCATGGGGCTTTTGGCCATGCGGCGCCGACCACGCCCACAGGCGTACATCCGGAGACTGACATGCGCCTCGGATATCCGCCGCGGGCCCGATGTCGCCCGTCCGCTCACCCTGGAGGGTGTCGGGCATGGATGAACCGAGAGATGTGACGGACCGTCACAATAGATCTCTGACAGGCAAGTTGGCGACCTTCGTGGCCGCTCTCTGTCTCGCCTCGGCCGGCGTGGCCGTGTTACCCGCGACCGCCTCGGCCGCCGAGACCCTGACCGACGGCGGGCACGCGGTGCGGATCAGCCGGACCGAGTACGGCGTCCCGCACATCCTGGCCCGGGACTTCGACGGGCTCGGATACGGATACGGGTACGCGTTCGCGCAGGACAACGTGTGCGAACTCGCCGACCACGTGGTGACCTTGAGAGGTGAGCGGTCCCGGTTCTTCGGGCCCGACGGACAGTCCGGCGAAGGCGAGGTGGCGGGCTCCAACCTCGCGAGCGACACCTACTACGGCGCGCAGTCCCGCGCGGGCACGGTGCGTCAACTGCTCGACCGGAAAGCGCCGTTGGGGCCGACGGCGGAGCTGCGCCGCATGGTCGAGGGATACGCCGCCGGGTACAACCGCTATCTCCGGGACACCGGCGTCGACCACCTGCCGGACGCGCGCTGCAAGGGCAAGCCCTGGGTGCGGCCGATCACCGCGCTCGACCTGTGGAACGTCGTCTACGACGTCAACAGGGTGACCGCGACGGTACCGCTCGCGCCGGACATCGGCTCCGCGACGCCCCCGGCGAGGTCTGCGAACTCCCTTGCCACGCCCGCGACTCCGGCACTCGCCAGCGGGCTCGGCCTCGCCTCCGCCGACGTCGGCAGCAACGGCTGGGCGCTGGGCCGGGACGCCACCCGCACCGGCGACGCCATGGTCCTCGCCAATCCGCACCTGCCCTGGGCCGTGGGCTACTTCCGGTTCTACCAGGTGCAGTTGACGATCCCCGGCACCCTGGACGTGTCCGGCGCAGGCCTCTACGGCACCCCTCTGGTGGAGATCGGCCACAACGCCACCCTCGCCTGGACGCACACCGCGAGCGACGCCCAGCACGCGTCCGTCTACGCCCTGAAACTCGTCCCCGGCGACCCGACCAGCTACCTCCTCGACGGCAAGCCGGTGCGCATGCGACGCCGTACGGTTCCGGTCACCGTCCGGGACGCCAACGGCGCTCTGTCGACCGTCGACCGGACCGTGTACACCTCACGCTTTGGACCGGTCCTGTCCTCCGGCTGGACCACGACCACCGCCTACGCGATCCGTGACGCCAACGCCGACAACCTGCGCTCCATGAACACCTGGCTGGCCATGGGCAAGGCCAGGAACCTCGCCCAACTCCGCGCCGCCCAGAAGGCTTCCCAGGGCATCCCCTGGACGTACACCCTCGCCGCCGACACGAGTGGCGGCACCTACTTCACCGACTCCTCGGCCGTCCCGCACCTCACCGACGTACAACTCGCCCACTGCACCCTCGCGGACGACGACGGACCCACCGCCCTGGACGGTTCCACATCGGCCTGCGCCTGGGGCAGCGACCCCGACGCGGTCGTGCCCGGTGTCTACGGCCCCTCCCACCAGCCGAAGTCGAGCCGCACCGACTACGTGGCCAACTCCAACAACGGTCCTCAGTACGTCAATCCCGAGGCGCCCAGCACCGGCCTCCCCGGCGTCTACGACACCGATCCCCGCCTCGACGAACGCGCCCAGCTCGGACTGAGCATGATCGCCCAACGCCGGGACGGCACCGACGGGTTGGGCGCCCCGGGCTTCACCGAGAGCACCCTCCGAGAGTCGATGCTCGGCAACCGCGTGCTGTCGGCCGAGACGGGCCGCGACGACGTGGTCGCCATGTGCCGCGCCCACCCGAGCCTGACGGCCACCGACGGCCAGGAGGTCGACGTACGACAGGCGTGCGCGACCCTCGCACGCTGGGACGCCCGCGCCGACACCACCAGCCGGGGCATCGTGCTCTGGACCGCGTTCCACCAAGACCTCGTCGACGACGGCCCGCTCGACACCTGGCACCGCGTCCCCTACGACCCCGCCCACCCGCTCACCACACCACGCGGCATCAACGGCGACGACATACATGTCCAACGCGCCCTGGCCGACGCCGTCCAGGACCTCGCGGCCCGCGACCTCCCGGTCGACGTCGAACTCGGCGCCGTCCAGAAGTGGGACAACATCCCGCTGCCCGGCTGCGACGTGGGCTGCTTCGACGTCGTGGACGCGGGTCCCGGCTCGGGCACCGGTACCCCGACGGCCGGAGCCTTCGGCACCAGCTTCCTGATGACCGTCGAACTCACCGCCGACGGCCCGCGCGCCCACACCCTCCTCACCTACGGCGAGTCCGCGAACCCGGCCTCGCCCCACTTCTCGGACCAGACCCGCCTCTTCTCCCGCAAACAGTGGGTCACCGAGCGCTTCACCCAGGCGGAGATCGCCGCCGACCCGGCGCTTACCACAACTGACCTGTAGAGATGCGAGTTGACTGGTCTATACCCTTGACTGGTACAGACCAAGGCGGTTGAGTGGGCCGCGACATCCCCCACCGCGGCCGTACCCCCCACACCGGTGGCGGGGTACGGCCGTGCTCCGCAGAGGAGTTGACCCCTGTGTCGAGACGTCGTATCGCCGCGGTCCTGACCGCGCTCGTCCTCGGAAGCCTCACCCCCGTGGTCCTTCCGGCCGCGGGCGCGTCCGCGGCCTCGTGTTCCAGCTATCCGAACTGGGTGGCCGGCCAGTCGTACGTCACCGGCAACATCGTCCGCTACACCGACGGCAAGGCCTACATCGCCGAGCACGACAACCCGGGCTACGACCCCGTCATCAGCACCTGGTACTGGGAGCCGTACGCCTGTGACGGCGGTTCCACCACGCCCAACGGCACCTTCGTGGTGAGCGAGGCGCAGTTCAACCAGATGTTCCCGAGCCGGAACCCGTTCTACACGTACAGCGGTCTGACCGCCGCGCTCAGCGCCTACCCGGGGTTCGCGAACACCGGCAGCGACACCGTGAAGAAGCAGGAGGCCGCCGCCTTCCTCGCCAACGTCAGCCATGAGACGGGCGGGTTGGTGTACATCGTCGAGCAGAACACCGCCAACTACCCGACGTACTGCGACTGGAGCCAGTCCTACGGCTGCCCGGCAGGTCAGGCCGCCTACTACGGGCGCGGTCCCCTGCAACTGAGCTGGAACTTCAACTACAAGGCCGCGGGCGACGCGTTGGGCATCGATCTGCTGGGCAACCCCTGGCTGGTGCAGAACGACTCGGCCGTGGCCTGGAAGACCGCGCTCTGGTACTGGAACACCCAGAGCGGCCCCGGCTCCATGACCCCGCACAACGCGATGGTCAACAGCGCCGGTTTCGGCCAGACCATCCGCAGTATCAACGGCTCGGTGGAGTGCGACGGCCGCAACCCCGCCCAGGTGCAGAGCCGGGTGGACGCCTACAACCGGTTCACCGCGATCCTCGGGACCAGCCCGGGAGGCAACCTCTACTGCTGACGAAGCAACCCGGATCGGTTGATTCCCCTCTCCTTGGACGCGGACAGCAGGGCCGCGATCAGCACCAGCCGAGGAGACACCCCCATGCACGACAGCATCCCTTCCGTGACCCGGCGCCTGCCGCGCCGGGTCACGGTGCTCGCCGTGGCCGGCACGGCCCTCGCCCTCGTTGTCCCGGTCCAAGCCACGGCCGTGTCCGGCGCGACCCATGCCGCCCGGGCCGCCGACCCGGTGGCCACCATGACGTTCACCGCAGCGGAACGCCGGCAGGCACTCGCCTACTGGACGCCGGCCCGGATCAAGGCCGTAGGAAAGTCCGTGGACCTCGGTCCGACCGGGCCGAAGAGCAAGACGTGGACGGGGCCGCAGTTGAAGACGGTGGGGCGGCTCTTCTTCGTCAACTTCCAGGGCGCCGACACCTGGTGCACCGCCACCGCCGTGACGAGTGCCAACCGTTCCGTCGTGATGACCGCGGCACACTGCGCCCGTCGCTTCGCCTCACCCGACAACACCAGCACGAGGATGGTGTTCGTCCCCGCCTACAGCAAGGGCAAGCAGCCCTACGGAGCCTTCGCGGTCCGCACCGCCCTCGCCCCGCGCACCTTCGCGCAGGAGGGGACGAACGACGTGGCCGCGCTCGTCGTCGACGCCGGCAGGGACGGACGTAAGCTCACCGATGCGGTGGGCGCCACGCCCATCGCCTTCAACCGTCCGGTCGGCGGCACCGTCTCCGCCTTCGGTTACCCCGCCACCCACCCTCAGCTCGGCGAGGAACTCCTGCGCTGCGTCGGTACGGCGAAGAAGGAGATCGGGGAGCAGATGATCCCCTGCGACATGACCGGCGGTTCCAGCGGCGGCCCGTGGCTGGCCGGCTTCGACGCGAGGACCGGCAAGGGCACCCTCGTGTCGGTCAACAGCGGACTGGACAGCCTGCAACCGACCAAGATGTACGGCGAGATCCTGGGCGCCACGGCGAAGACGATGTACCAGCGGGCCGAACGCGGCTGACCCTCCGGCCGGGTGAGCCCCTCACGCCGGGCTCACCCAGGTGCCCGTCTCCGCGGAGCGCACCATGGCGTCCACGACAGCCGCGCCGCGTACGGCGTCCGGGAGGGTGGCGCCGTACGGCTTGCCCTCGGCGACGGACCGCAGGAAGCGGTACGCCTCGATGACCTTGAGGTCGTCGTAGCCCATCGCGTTCGCCGCGCCCGGCTGGAACGCGCCGAACTCGCCGTCGCCCGGGCCGACATACACGGTGGTGACGGGCTGATCCTGGTAGGTCGTGCCGCGGCTGACGGCCAGCTCGTTCATCCGGCGAAAGTCCCAGAACACCGCGCCCTTGGTGCCGTGCACCTCGAAGCCGTAGTTGTTCTGCTCGCCGACCGAGACCCGGCAGGCCTCCAGGACACCCCGGGCGCCGGAGGCGAACCGCAGCAGGCAGTTGACGTAGTCCTCGTTCTCCACCGGGCCCAACTCGCCCCCGGTGGCCAGGGCGTGGCCGGCGGTCGCGCCGGTGGGGCGGGCCCGTTGGGGCAGGAAGATCGCGGTGTCGGCGGCGAGGGAGGCGATCTCGCCGAGCAGGAAGCGGGCCAGGTCGGCGCCGTGCGAGGCCAGGTCGCCCAGGACTCCGTGGCCGCCGCGCTCCAGCTCGTAGCGCCAGGTCAGGGCGCCGTCCGGGTGGGCCGCGTAGTCGCTGAAGAGGCGGACGCGGATGTGGGTGACCGTGCCCAGCTCACCGGAGGCGATCAGTGCGCGGGCGGCCTCGACGGCGGGCGCGTTGCGGTAGTTGAAGCCGACCGCGCCCTGGACGCCCGCCTCGGCGACCGCGTCGGCCACGGCGGAGGCGTCCGCCGTGGACAGGCCCACCGGCTTCTCGATCCAGATGTGCTTGCCGGCCCGCGCCATCGCGACGCCGATCTCGCGGTGCAGGAAGTTCGGCGCGGTGATGCTCACCGCCTGCACGCGCGGGTCGGCGACCACCTCGCGCCAGTCGCGGGTGGTGGCGGCGAAACCGAACTGCTCGGCCGCCTGCTCCGCCCGCCCGGGCACGTCCTCGGCGACCGTCACCAGTCGCGGCCGCAGGGTCAGCTCCGGAAAGTGGTGCGGGACCCTCGCGTACGCCTGGGTGTGCACCCGCCCCATCCACCCGAATCCCACGACGGCAACACCGAGCGAGGTCACCATGACTGCCCTTCTTTGGACCGGTCCATAAGCTGTTTCAGTCACACTGGAACTCATTAGTCCTTATGTCAATACTTTCGGATGTCTTTGACAGCGGCCCGGGGTGCGTGGAACGGTCCAACCATGAGACCAGCGACCATCCGTGATGTCGCCGAACGGGCCGGTGTGTCGAAATCCCTGGTCTCCCTGGTGCTGCGCGGCTCCGAGCAGGTGCGACCCGAGAAACGGCAGGCCGTGCTGGCCGCCGTCGAGGAACTCGGCTACCGGCCCAACGCCGCCGCCCGCAGTCTCAGTGAGCGCCGGACCCGCTCGGTCGGCGTCCTGCTCAACGACCTGCGCAACCCCTGGTTCGTGGAACTCCTCGACGGCCTGGGCTCCCGCCTGCGCGAGAGCGGACTGCACATGCTCCTGGCCGACGGCCGGCTCAACCGACGCCTCGGCGAGGATCTCACCCGCACCTTCACCGAACTGCGCGTCGACGGACTGATCGCCGTCGGCACACTGCCCGCCTCCGACGAACTGCGCGCCGCCGCGACCCGCGTTCCGACCGTCGTCGCCGGCGCGCGCGAGCCGGTGCTGCCGCACGTCGACGTCGTCGCGGGCGACGACGCCCACGGCGCACGGCTGGCCACCGAGCACCTCGTCGACCTCGGCCACCGCCGCATCGCCCACATCGCCGGACAGGGCGTCGCCGGCGCACTGCGCCGCAGCGGCTTCGAGGCGGTCGTGCGCGAACACGGGCTGAGTGACCTCGCCACGGTCGAACAGGGCGACCTGACCGAGGAGGGCGGCTACCGCGCGATGGTCCGGCTGCTCAACGCCCCCGCTCCGCCGACCGCCGTCCTCGCCTTCAACGACATCGCCTGCGTCGGCGCCCTGTCGGCGGCCGAGGAGTCCGGCCTCCAGGTGCCGCGCGACCTCTCCCTCGTCGGCTACGACAACACCTATCTGGCGCGTCTGCGACACCTGTGGCTCACCACGGTCGACAACGCCAGCCACGACATCGGCCGCCGTGCCGCACACCTCCTCCTCGACCGGATGGCACACCCGGGACGCCCGGCCGAGACCGTCCTGTCCGCGCCGACCCTGGAGGTGCGCGGCACCACGGGACCACCGCCCGCGACCGGGACGTCGTAGCGACTCGTCCCGGGTCGGGGTGCCGCTCGGCGCGATTCGCGTGCACAGGGCCAACCATGCTTGCCCGCAACGGTTGTTGGGCTCGGTCCGGGGCGTGTCGACACCGTGCGCGACCCTGTACGGGCGCCCCGCGAGGTGACGCCGCTCAACCCGCCCACTACGGTCGTACGGACGCCGGGAACGCCGGGAACGCCGGGAACGCCGGAAGAAGGACAGCATGAGCAGCCGGAACGCGGGTGAGGTCGCGCGGGTCGAGGACGCGGGGCTGACGCTTGCCGCGCAGGCCGGTGATGTGTCCGCGCTGGGGTTGTTGCTGGAGCGGCATCGGGCGGGGATGCGTGCGGTCGCGGTGAGTGTGCTGGGGCCGGGGCCCGATGTCGACGACGTGGTCCAGGACGCTGCGCTGACCGCGCTCCGGCGGGTGGGAGACGTGCGGGACCCGGAGGCCGTAGGGGCGTGGTTGCGGATGATCGTGCGCAACGCGGCCCGTTCGCTGCTGCGGGGGGCCGCCGAGCATCGGCCGCTCGACGAGGTGCGGGTGCCCGCCGCCGACTCCGGGCCGGAGCGGTGGCTGGAGCATCATGCGATGCGCGACTGGATCTGGGAGGCCATCGAGCAACTGACTCCCACGCTCCGACTGCCGCTGGTGCTGCGGCACTTCAGCGTCGGCGTCACGTCGTACGAGCGGTTGGCGGAGGCCTGCGGGGTCCCGGTCGGTACCGTCCGCAGCCGGCTCAGCCAGGCGCGGGCCAAGCTCGCGCTCGCCCTCGCCGCCACGGCGGACGCCCCGCACGGCGACGCCGGACGCCGTACCCGGGCCAGCCGGATCGAGGCGCGTGAGACCCTGCTCGCCGCCGAGAGCGGACAGTTCGGGAAACTGCTCGCCGAGCGCTGGTCGCCCGAGGCCGCGCTGGTCCGGGGCAACCAACCGGTGGGCGGGCGGGACCTGTTGGTGCGCGGTATGGAGTGCGACCTGGAGGCCGGCGTACGGCAGCATCTCGTGCACGCCGTGGCCGGGCGGTCGCTCGTCGTCTGGGAGATGGACATCACCAACCCCGACGACGACCCCGAGCACTGCCCGCCCGCCGTGGCCTGGCTCATGAGTCTGGACGACGCCGGGCGGGCGCACCGGCTGCGGCTCGTCCACCCCAGTCCACTGCGGGCCGACCGGCTCCTTCTCGTGTGACGGCCATCACGCCGACGCGATCGAACTTCCCTCTCCTGCACGCGTCCTGTCCGTGTCACCACCACAGGCCGGACACGGAGATCCCATGACCAGCAGCATCACCACCTCGACCGACCCGCTCGCCGCCGGAACGCACACCGTCGACATCGACGGAGTCACCCAGCGCTATCACGTCCACGGCACCGGGCCCGTGTGCGTCGCGCACTCCGGCGGACCCGGCATCCACTGGGAGTACCTGCGCATGCCCGCGCTGGAGGAGCACCTCACGGTCGTCTACCCGGAGCCGGTCGGCACCGGCGCCTCCGGCCGTCTGCCCTCCCACCCGCACGGCTATACCCGGGCCCGCTACAGCCGTTTCCTCACGGCACTGATCGAGCACCTCGGCGCCGGCGAGGTGTATCTGCTGGGCCACTCGCACGGCGGTTTCGTCGCCCAGTACCACGCGCTGCACCACCCCGACCGGATCGCCGGCGTGATCCTCTACGACAGCGCTCCGGTGACCGGTCCCGAACACGGGGCCGAGGCCATGCGCCAGGTGCGGGCGTTCGCCGAGCGGCACGCCGACCACCCGGGACTGCCCGAGGTCGTGGAGGCGTTCCAGAACATTCCCACCGTCTCCGACGACGCCGGGATCACCGGTGTGGCACGTGGTTTGTTCCCCGCCTACTTCGCCGATTTCTGGGGCCGGGAGCGGGAGTTCGCCCCCGCGCGCGAGGCCGTGGTGGCCACCTACGTCTCCGGGCTCGACGAGGACCTCATCCCGGACGTCATCGACGACCGCGCCGACCTCGGCTCGCTCAGCGTGCCGGCCCTCGTGCTGGTGGGCCGCCACGACTTCATCTGCGGGGTGCGCTGGGCCGAGGAACTGCACCGGCTCATCCCGGGATCGGAGCTGGTGATCCTGGAGAACAGCGGGCACTTCGGCCACCTGGAGGAGCCGGAGGCCTTCGTCTCGGCCGTGACGGCGTTCGTCGACTAGGTCATTTGGTCGAAGCCCCGGCGGACGGACCGGCCTAGCGTGGACCCGTCCGGAGGGCTTCCGACAGAACAAGGAGCAACGGCATGACTGCCGTCAAGAACATCGTTCTCGTGCATGGTGGATTCGTCGACGGTTCCGGCTGGCAGTCCGTGTACCGCCTGCTCACCCAGGACGGCTTCCACGTCAGCGTCGTACAGAATCCGACCCTGTCCCTCGAAGGCGACGTCGCGGCCACCCACCGTGCCCTCGACGCCCTGGACGGTCCCGCGGTGCTCGTCGGACACTCCTACGGCGGGGCCGTGATCACCGAGGCCGGCCGCCACGACAAGGTGGCCGCGCTCGCCTACATCGCGGCCTTCGCGCCGGACAAGGACGAGTCGGTCGGCACCCTGGTCGCTGACCCGGCGCCCGGCGCGCCCGTGCCGCCGATCCTGCCGCCCCAGGACGGTTTCCTCTTCCTGGACCGGGACAAGTTCGCCGCGTCGTTCGCCGGTGACCTGCCCGCCGAGGACGCAGCGTTCCTGGCCGACGCCCAGGTCCCGTGGGGCCTGGACGCGCTGGGCGGGACGATCACCGAGCCCGCCTGGCTGACCAGGCCGAGCTGGTACCTGGTGGCGAGTGACGACCACATGATCCCGCCGCCGGTCCAGCACCAGATGGCCGAGCGCGCCGGCGCCACCGTGACCGAGGCCGCTGGAAGCCACGCCGTCTACGTCTCCCAGCCGGCGGCGGTGGCGGACCTGATCAAGCAGGCGGCGGCCGGTCGGGCGTGACCTAGGGCCTGTTGCGAAGTCCCTGGTCCGCTCCGCAGATCGCGGCCAACTCCCCGCAGCAGCCCGCCTGTTCCCCCCAGGCGGGCTGTCCGCGTACCTCCGAGAGAACATGAGAGAGAATCAGCTCCATGACGACCGTCGTCCAGCCGTCCGTCGCCGAGCAGTCCGAGGCGGAAGCGCTCCACCGATTCCAGACGGAGGCTCCCGAGTCCGTCCGAACCGCGCTCGGTATGACCGCCACGCGGATCGGCGGCGGTGTGGTGCTGTCCATGCGCGAGGACAGCACCCACTTCTGGAGCAAGGCCCTCGGCTTCGGGGTCACCAGCCCCGTCACCGCCCAACTCGTCGCGGAGGTCCGCGACTTCTACCGGGCCGCGCGCACCCCGCAGGCCACCCTCCAGATCGCGCCCGCCTTCCTGCCCGAGGACTGGGCCGAGATCTGCGCCCGGGAGGGCATCGTCCGCGCGTCGTCCTGGGTCAAACTCGTGTGCCCGACCGACGAGGCCGTGGCCCACGCCGACGCCCTGGAGGTACCGCCCGACGGCATCCGCGTCGCCCCGCTGGAGGCCGAACACGCCCTGGAATGGGGCACGGTGATGATGCGGGCCTTCGGAACGCCGGTGGAGCACTACGCCGAGATGAGCGCCGCCACCGTGACCAGCCCGGGCTGGCACCCCTACGGGGCCTGGCTGGACGGGGAGTTGGTCGGCACCGGCACCCTGCTCGTGCGCGGTGACACAGCGCAGTTCTTCGCCGGCGGTGTACTGCCCCACGCACGGGGACGCGGCGGCCAGACCGCCCTCCTCGCTGCCCGGGCCCGCGCGGCACAGCGGTTCGGGTGCCGGGTGCTGGTCGCGGAGACGGGCGCCGAGACCCCCGACACCCACAACAGCTCCCTCCACAACATGCTCCGCCTCGGCTTCCAGGTGGCCTACGAACGCCCCAACTGGAGTTGGCGGTTCGCCCCCGACGGGAACTGAGCAGTCGGCACCGTCACGTCACGGGGCCGGTCAGCGCGTCGCGCAGGCCGCCCCATGAGGGGCGACGAGGCCGTCCGGTCCGAGACCGGCCACCGCGTCGCGCAGCACGGAAACGGAACAGGACGGGTCGGCCGGCGGAACCACGGGGGCGGCGAAGAGGCGTCGTACGACTGGCATGGGGCGCGGGTCCTATGGGTCGTCGGGCGGAGTCCGGGCGGGCTCGCCGTCGGCGAGTGGGGCCGACGCGGACAAGACGCGGGGGCGGTACGGGAGTTCGATCCGAACGGTGTGAACCGAGTCATATGGGTCGGTTGGCGACATTCTGCCGGTGGATAGGGTGAGGTGTGTCTTCAGGGAGCGAATCGTTGACCCTGTCCTCGGCGAGCGCCTGGGACGAGGTGTTCACGGAGTTGCACGGCAGGAGCCGGATCAGCGTGCCCGACCGGCGCGCCCCCTTCGCCGGGCGCCTGGAGTTCCGGCGGTCGAAGGACTTCGCGCTGGTCCTCTGCTCCGGCGGGGAGGAAGTGGTCAGGCGGGACAGCCGGCACATCCGGTCCGATCCCCGGGGCGCCTACGAACTCCTCGTACCGCTCGCCGGGACGGCCTGGGTGGAGCAGGGCGGGGACGCCGGTGAGATCGGGCCCGGGATGATGGCGTTCTGCGACGTGGACCGCCCGCTGTCGTTCGCGCACGGCGACGATCTCCGGGGGATCTCCTTCATCGTGTCCGGCCATCAGGTCGCCGCCCGCAGCCGGGTCGCCGCCGCGGGGCCGCAGTTGTTCGACGCGGGCTCCGGACTGGGCCGCGTCGTCCGGCAGTTGGCGACCACCCTGCACGAGGAGCGCGCCGGGTTCAGCGGGGCGGCCTTCGACATCGCCTGCGACCGGCTCCTCGACCTGGTGTGCCTGGTCGCGGACGGCGGCGGCGACTCGGCACCCCTCGGGCAGCGGGCGACGGTCGAGGCCGAGGTCCGGCGCTACATCCGCCGCCACGCCGGCGACCCGGACCTGGACGTGGCCGGTGTGGCACGGGCCCTGGGCTGGTCCGCACGCTATATCCAGCAGGTGTTGCAGGCGGCCGGCACCACCTCGCGCGACCTGATCCGCCGCGAGCGGCTGACCCTGGCCCGCACCCGCCTGACGGGCGCGAGCTGGTCCACGTACTCGATCGCGGAGATCGCCCACGCCTGCGGCTTCGGCAGCCACGCCTCCTTCGCCACCGCGTTCCGGGCGGAGTTCGGTATGACTCCGCGTGAGGCCCGGGGTGGTGCCCGCGACGCCGGTCAGACTTCCGCCGGGGTGAAGTAGCGGCGCAGGTTGTCGATGAGCGTGGTGGTGAGTTGTGCGTCGGTGACGCAGGTGTTGCAGAGAGCCGGGAACAGGTGGACGCGGGGACGGGTGTGGTGTGTGGTCTGCTCCCGTATGCCGGGCGGCAGCCATGCCGCCTTCGCCACCCGTTCCGCGCGGAGTTCGGCAGCCCCCCGCGTGAGGCCCGGGGTGGGTGCCCGCGACGCTGGTCATACTTCCGCCGCGGTGAAGTAGCGGCGCAGGTTGTCGATGAGCGTGGTGGTGACCCCGCGTACGGCCCGGGCCGGCGCCCGCCACGCCGGTCAGGCTTCGGCCGGGGTGAAGTAGCGGCGCGGATTGGCGACCAGCATCGTGGTGAGCTGTGCCTCGGTGACGCCGGCGGTGCGCAGCGCCGGGAGTACCTGGTCGTGGAGATGGGTGTGGTGCCAGTTCGGTGCGATCTGCTCCCTTACGCCCGGCGGGAACCAGTCGATGTGGCAGGACGCGTCGTGCGAGAGGACCATCCGCTCCGCGAAGCCCTCGCGCGCGAGGGCCGCGACGGTCGCCACCCGCTGGTCCTCCGGCAGCAGGACGTCGAGGCCGAAGCGGTCCATGCCGACGTACGAGCCGTTGTCGATGAGCTGGTGCAGATAGTCCAGGTCTGCGCTGTCGCCGCTGTGTCCGATGACGACCGCGCCGAGGTCCACGCCCTCGTCGCGCAGCACGTCCTGCGCGACGAGTCCCGTGCGGGCGCCCGCGTTGGTGTGCACCGTGATCGGGGCGCCGGTCCGCAGATGCGCCTGCGCCACCGCGCGCATCACCCGCTCGACGCCCGGGGTGAGTTCGCCCTCGATGGCACACTTCAGGAACGCCGCCCTGATGCCGGTGTCCGCGATGCCCTCGGAGAGTTCGCGGACGAACAGGTCGGTCATGCCCTCGGGGCCGCCGAGCAGGGTGCCCGGGCCGTGGTAGCGGAAGAAGTCGGGGACGTCGGCCAGCGTGTACATGCCGGTCGCGGCAACGATATTGAGGTCGACCCGCTCGTTCACCCGGGCCACGCGCTCGACGTTCCGCCCGAGTCCGATGACGGTGGGGTCGACGAGTGTGGAGACACCGGTCGCGGCGAGGGCCTTCAGCCGCGCCACGGCGTCCTCGACCCGCTCCTCCTCGTCCCAGGTCTCCGGGAGGCTCTGCCGGAGTTCCTCACTGACGACGAAGACATGCTCGTGCATCAGGACGCAACCGAGGTCGCTCACCGCCACGGAGCCACGGACGGTCTGCACCTGCGGGGTCGGGCTCATGCTGATCCTTAGTCACTGATTTCCGGATCGCCCGTCAACAGGACGTCCGGGGTGGGATGTTGAGACACAGGCCGAGCGCCTGCCGGATGTCGGGAGTCGAGCTTCGGCGCGGCGTCCGGGACTGACACAACTCTTCCGAGTCGGCCCGCTCCCGTCTTTCGCCCCGGCGCGCAGTCCTTTCGCCAGAGCGCGTTCCGTGCGTGGCGGGCATGTCGTGAATAGCGTGCTACGTCATCTTCTGCCCTGCGCTGGTACGTTGCTCGGGCGCCGGAGTCGTCCGCCGCCCCACGCACCCCGGGAAGAAGGAGAGCCGTCCAGTGGCCTCGCACGGGACGCGCCGCACCTCGCCGGCCCTGTTCATCCTCGCCCTCGCGCTCGTCCTGCTGGCCGGACCGGCCTGCGTACCCGGCGCCGAGTCACCGCCCCCGCCCGCGAAGTCGGCCCCGGCCCGGCCGTCAGGACCGCCGACGGCGTACGGCGCCTACGTCGGCTACGGCGCCGACGCCGTACGGCGGGTCGCGGAGTTCGGCGCCTGGCTCGGTCGGCCGGAGCCCCGCGTCGGACACGCGTATCTGCCCGGTGACAACTGGAGCGGCATCGAGGGCGGTTCGAGCGACCTGGACCAGTGGACCGAGTGGCGCCGGGCCCGCGAGGACCGTCTGCTGGTCCTCAACGTGCCCATGCTGGACCGCAACGAGGACCACCTCCCCGACTCCGTGGTCCGCGCCGAACTGGCGGACGGCGCGGACGGACGCTACGACGACCACTTCGCCGCGCTCGCCCGGCGACTGGTCCAACAGGGCGCCCAGGACACCGAGATCGTCCTGGGCTGGGAAATGAACGGCACCACCTACAGCCACCGTTGCGCCCCCGCCCCCGCCTCCTGGAAGCGCTACTGGACACGCATCGTCACCACGATGCGCTCCGTGCCCGGACAGCGCTTCCGCTTCGACTTCACCCCGAACCGCGGCCGGGACGCGATCCCCTGGACCGACTGCTACCCCGGCGACCACTATGTCGACGTCATCGGCATGGACGCCTACGACGCCCCCCGAGGCACCCCCTTCACCGAGCAACTCACCGAGCCCTACGGCCTGTTGGCGCAGGCCGCCTTCGCCCGCGACCACCACAAACCCCTCGCCTACCCCGAGTGGGGCCTGTACGAGAACGGCGACAACCCCACCTACATGCGCGGCATGCTCACCTGGATGGCCGGACAGCGCCCGCTCTACCAGACCATCAGCGACTACTGCCCGCACGGCGTGTGGCGCTGCGGCGCCAACCCCAAGTCCTCGGCCGTATACCGTGCCCTGACGGGCCATCAGTCGTAAACACGGGAAACGGCACCGCCACACTCACTGGCGGTGCCGTTCCCCGCGGATGGGTCGTCGAACTACCTTGCTAGGGCGTCCACTTGACGTTCGGGTTCACCTGGCCGGTCCAGTTGAAGATCGCCATGTTGTCCCAACCGTCCCCGCTGCCACTGATGTTGGCGGGGTCCCAGCCGTTGCCCGCGACCGCGTACCAGGTCGGCTCCCAGTAGAAGACGCCGATCGCGCCCGCGCTGCGGGCCGTGTTCTGCACGGCGGTGAACTCCGCGCCCTGGCCCGCCCAGGTGAGCGGATAGCCCGAGCAGCCCGAAGTCACCGAGTTCGCCGTGGAGTCGGCGTCCGACGTGGTGAACGGGTAGGCCGTCTCGGCGATGATGACGTCCTTGCCGTACCGCGACTTCATGTCCGAGACGACACTGCCCATGTTGGCCAGCGTGCCGTGCCACATGCAGTAGTACGACAGCCCGGTGATGTCCCAGTTGACGCCCTGCGCCTTGATGCCGTCGTAGAACCAGCGGGCGTTGGAGTCGCTGTCCGCGTCGGCGGTGTGGATGATCACCTGGGTGGAACTGTTGCACGCCTTGGTCGCGTTGTAGCCCGACTTCAGCAGCAGGGCGAGGTTGGTGAAGCTGTTGTTGACGACCTTGCCGTCGTCCCACAGCATGCCGACGTTGATCTCGTTGCCGATCTGCACACTGTCCGGGGTGGTGCCCTGGGACTTGAGGCTGTTGCAGACGTCGTAGGTGTAGTTGTAGACGTCGGTCTGCAGCGCGCTGATGCCGTGGCTGGACCAGGCGGCGGGCTTGTACTGCTTGCCCGGGTCGGCCCAGGTGTCCGAGTAGTGGAAGTCGACCAGCAGCTTCAGGCCCTTGGCCTTGACCTGCTTCGCGTACGCCAGCACCTTCGCCTTGTTGTTGTAGCCGCTGGCGGGGTTGTTCCAGATCCGCAGGCGGACGTAGTTGACGCCGGCGGCCTTGAGGATGTCCAGCGGGTCCTTGGCGGTCCCGCTGGAGTCGTAGTACTTGGCACCGAGGTCGATCGCGCGCTGTGCGGACGAGACATCGGCGCCGAGCATGGTGAGCGAGTTGGCGGCGGCGGCGTTCGTGGGGGTGAGTGTCGCCGCCGGCAGGGCGACTGCGGCCAGCAGCAAGGCGGCCTTCACTATGCGGCCCGGGAATTTCACGGGAAACCCGACCTCCTTGGGTCGACTGACATGCGCATGCGGGTGGTTCTGAGAACGTTCACAGTAGGAGAGGTGACAGGCGCTGTAAATATGTGTGTCAGTTGTATTTCGTGCAGTTGGGCGGTGGTGGTGCTCGCCATGTCGGGATGGGAACGTACACACTCACCCGCACAGGGTGGTACCGCGGTACTACGCCGCTTCCCGCAACAGCCCCTCGGTACGACGGGTTCGCACCCCCTGAGCTCGTAGCGTTGATCGTGTCCAGTGGGGGCCGTGGCACGTGAGCGAGGGAAGACCATGATCGAGGCGCAGCAACTGACGAAGCGGTACGGGGAGAAGACGGCGGTCGACCGGCTCGACTTCGTCGTCAAACCCGGCACCGTCACCGGCTTCCTGGGCCCGAACGGCGCCGGGAAGTCCACCACGATGCGCATGATCGTCGGCCTGGACGCGCCCACCGGCGGCACCGTCACGGTCAACGGCAAGCCCTACGCCGAGCACACCGCACCGCTCCAGGAGGTCGGCGCGCTCCTGGAGGCCAAGTCGATCCACCCGGGCCGCTCGGCGTTCGACCACCTGATGGCGCAGGCCTACACGCACGGCATCCCGCGCCGCAGGGTCGACGAGGTGATCGAGCTGACGGGCCTGCAGTCCGTGGCGAAGAAGCGGGCGGGAGCCTTCTCCCTCGGCATGGGACAGCGGCTCGGCATCGCCGCCGCGCTGCTCGGCGACCCGGCGACCGTGATGCTCGACGAACCGGTCAACGGCCTCGACCCCGAAGGTGTGTTGTGGATCCGCAACCTGCTGACCGGGCTCGCGGCGGACGGCCGTACCGTCTTCGTCTCCTCGCACCTGATGAGCGAGATGGCGCTGGTCGCCGACCATCTGATCGTCGTCGGACGGGGGCGGCTGCTGGCCGACACCACCGTGCGGGACCTGGTCCGGAACGCGGGCGGCGACACCGTCACCGTGGCCTCCGAGCAGCCCGCCCGACTGCGTGAGGTCCTCGCCGGTCCCGGTGTCGAGATCACCGGCGAGGTCGGCTCCGAGGAACTGCACGTCACCGGGCTGACCGCGCGGGAGATCGGCCGCAGGGCCGCCGAACACGGCATCCCGCTGTTCGAACTCAGCGCACGGTCCGTCTCCCTGGAGCAGGCGTTCATGGACCTGACCCGGGACGCCGTCGAGTACCACGGCTCCACCACCGTCGAGACCCCCGGGAGGGCCGCGTGAGCACCGCCGTCGCGACCGAGAGCGCCGCACCCGCACCCGTCCAGCAGTCCCGTCCGCCGTACAAGGTCACCGGGCGCCGGGTGCTGCGCTCCGAGTGGGCCAAGCTGTGGTCCCTGCGCTCGACCTGGATCACCCTGGGCCTCGGCCTGCTGTTCCTGATCGCGTTCGGCCTGATCGCCGCCGCGCACTACAAGTCCTCCTACGGCTCCGGGCATTTGCGGCCCGACGACGCCAACGCCACCGCGCTCGACCTCTCCCTGTTCGGTACGAACTTCGCGCAGCTCGCCCTCGGGGTGCTGGGCGTCCTGGTCACCGCCGGCGAGTACTCGACCGGCATGATCCGCTCCACGCTGGCCGCCGTACCGCGCCGCCTGCCGGTGCTGTGGTCCAAGGCCGCCGTGTTCGGCGTGGTCGCGCTCGGTGTCTCCCTCGTCGGGGTGTTCGTCGCGTTCCCGATCGTGAGCGGCATCGTCTCCGGCACCCCCGCGGCCCTCACGTTCTCCCACTCCGGAGTCGTACGCAGTCTGCTCGGCGCCGGTCTCTACCTCGGCCTGGTCGGAGTGATCGGCACCGCGCTGGGCGCGCTGCTGCGTTCGGTCGCCGGCGGCATCTCCGTCCTGGTCGCCACGCTGATGCTGGTGCCCGGACTGATCTCGCTGCTGCCCAGCTCCTGGCAGGACAACATCAGCCCGTACCTGCCGAGCAACGCGGGCCAGGCCATGTTCGCGCTGACCCACGACGCGACGACCCTCTCGCCCGGCGCCGGGCTGCTGGTCTTCCTCGGCTGGACGGCGCTCGCGCTGGCCGGTGCCGCCTACCGGCTGGTGCGGACCGACGCCTGAGGCGCGACGCGGCATCCGGCCTGGTCATCGGTCGGATGCCGCGTCCGTGTGGGGCCCCACAATGGACAGGTGACACCGATGAGCCTCGACGACCCCGTCCACGCGCCGTTCGCGGAGGCCGACCTTCCGGGGAGTCACCCCCTGGTCGGCGGCCTGTCCCGGCTCGGGCGACGGATCAAGCAGGGCGACCGGAAGCGTCCGTGGGTGCTGGACACGGCCCTGATCGTCGTGGTCGCGCTGATGTTCTGCCTGCCGGATCTGGTGGACGACGACGACGGCCGGCGGCGCGGCTTCGACAACAGCTTCATACATCTGCCCTGGCCGGCGACGCTCGCCCTCCAGGCCGGCCTGGTGCTGCCGCTGCTGTGGCGGCGCCGCAGGCCGACCCTGGCCTTCGCGCTGATCGCCGCGGTGTTCTTCGTCCAGGCGGGACTGGGGGTGTGGCTGCGCGCCGACGTCGCGCTGCTCATCTCCCTCTACAGCCTCGTCCTGCACGGGCAACTGCGGCGGCTGCCCGCCGCCTGCGCCGTCACCCTCGCCGCGCTGGGACTGTTCGCCCTCCGGCTGCCGTCCCAAGTGCCGGTCCTGGACGCCCTGTTCGTCCTGTTCAGCACGATCACCGCGGCCGTGGCGCTCGGCTTCGTCGTCCGCATCCGGCGCGCCCAGCTCGCCGTGCTGCGTGACCGCGCGGCCCGCCTGGAGATCGAACGCGACCAGCGCAGCAGGCTCGCCGCCGCCGCCGAACGCACCCGGGTGGCCCGGGAGATGCACGACATCATCGGCCACAACCTCTCCGTCATCATCACCCTCGCCGACGGCGGCGCCTACGCCACCGACCTCGCCCCCGAGCGCGGCAAGCAGGCCCTGCTCCTCATCGGCGACACCGGCCGCCAGGCGCTCGGTGAACTGCGCCGCATGCTGGGCGTGCTGCGCGTCCAGACGCCCACACCCGACGCCCCCGAACTCAGCCCGCAGCCCGGGGTCGCCGACCTCGACGCGCTGTGCGCCCGGATCCGCGCCGCCGGCCCGCAGGTCGTCTACCGCACCGGCGGCGAACCGGCCGCCCTGGACCGAGGGGTCCAACTGACCGTGTACCGCATCGTGCAGGAGGCCCTCACCAACGCCCTCAAGCACGCGGGCCACGACACCCGCGTGGAGTTGGCGGTGACGGTCGAGGACGCGCGGGTGTCCATCGACTGCCACGACACCGGCCCGGGCGAGGCCGGCACCGGACCCGCACCGAGCCACGACGAAGGACACGGACTCGCCGGCATGAGAGAACGCGCGGCCCTCTACCACGGCACCGTCACCGCGGGCCCCGCTCCGGGCGGCGGCTGGACGGTACGGACCACCCTCGACCTCACCCCGCCCGACGCGATCGGGGGAGCGGCATGACGACCGTGCTCATCGTGGACGACCAGCCCCTGCAACGCCTCGGATTCCGCATGCTGTTGGAGGCCACCCCCGACACCGAGGTGGTTGGCGAGGCCGCGCACGGCGGCGAGGCGGTGCGGATGGCCGCCGAGCTGCGCCCCGACGTGATCCTGATGGACGTACGGATGCCCGGCATGGACGGCATCGAGGCCACCCGCCGGGTCGTCGCGGCCGGCGACCGCTCCCGCGTCCTCATCCTCACCACCTTCGACCTCGACGAGTACGCCCACGAGGCACTGCGCGCGGGAGCCAGCGGCTTCCTCCTCAAGGACGCCCACCCCGAGGAACTCCTCGCCGGTATCCGCGCGGTGGCCTCCGGCGACGCCGTGATCGCCCCCGCACTGACCCGCCGCCTGCTGGACGCCTACGCCCAGCACCTGCCGAGAAGCTCACCGGAGGGACCCGTGACGCCCGCGACGGACGACCCCCGCATCCGCTCCCTCACCGAACGCGAGCGCGAGATCCTCGTCGCCATCGGCAGGGGCTGGACCAACGGCGAGATCGCCGAGCGCCTGTTCCTGTCCGAGTCCACGGTCAAGACCCACGTCGGCCGCGTCCTGGCGAAGGTCGGCGCCCGCGACCGCATCCAGGCCGTCATCCTCGCCTACGACCTCGGCCTCGCCCGCCCCAACGCCCCTGACCAGTAGGCCGACCGGCTGCCCCGATCCTGAAACCTAAGCTTGCGCCGGTCGCACGCACAGCTTCGTGCGCGCTGTGGACGGTGCGGCGATCGGGGACGACTGTTGCTTTCCATGGTCGAGATCAAAAGGGCTGTGTCCCGCAGAACGATGTTGGGTGCCATGGCGGTGTCCGCGACCGCGGTCGCCGTGGGAGCGCCGTCAGCCGAGGCCGCGCCGCAGGCGAGAGGCAATCTTCTCTATGTCGGCAGTTGGAACGGCGGGCAGGTCTACGGGGTCCGGTTCGACCCCGCGCAGGGGCTCCTGACGTCCATCGGACCGGTGGCGCAGGTGAGTTCGGGCTGGGTGACGGCGCATCCGGACCGTCCGGTGCTCTACGTCGGCAGCCAGCTCGACGGCGGAATCGTCACCGTGTTCGCCATAGACCGCACCACCGGCGCGCTGACACAGACCGGTCAGGTGAACACGGACGGCGGCGGCACGGCCGGCGGTGGTCTGTCCCACCTCGGCGTGGACCGGCCCTCGGACACCCTGCTCGTCGCCAACTTCGAGGCAGGCCAGGCCACTTCCCTCCCGATTCACCGGGACGGCTCCCTCGGCGCACCGGTGTCGGTCGTCACGGACACCGGATCGGGGCCCAGCCCACGGCAGTTGGGCCCGCACCCGCACCATGTCGTCGTGGCCCCCGGCCGCCGCCACGCCCTGGTCGCCGACTTCGGCGCCGACCGGGTCTTCGTCTACGGCTTCGACGGTACGACGGGTGCGCTGTCCGCGGGCGAGGACGGCCCCGGCGCCTATGCCACCGACGCCGGTGCGGGGCCGCGACGGCTCGTCTTCCATCCCGACGGACGCAAGGCGTATCTCCTCACCGAACTGACGGCCGAACTCCAACTCCTCGACTGGGACGGCAGATCCGGGAAGCTGACACTCCGTCAAAGTCTCGCCGTCGACTCACCCGACTTCACCGGCACCAAGAGCGGCGCCGAACTGGCCATCAGCCGCGACGGCCGCTTCGTCTACGCCTCCAGCCGAGGCGAGAACACCCTCGTCGTCCACGAGGTCGAGCGCGGGACCGGGCGGCTCTCCCTCCTCCAGCGCATCCCCAGCGGGGGACTGAAACCCTGGAGCTTCACCGTGCACCCCAGTGGCCGCTGGATGTTCGTCGCCAACGAGGCGAGCAGCACCCTCGACCTCTTCGCCATCGACCCCCACTCCGGCCTGCTCACCGCCACCGGAACCTCCCTGCCCCTGCCGAACCCCGATTCCGTCACTGTCTGCGCACACTGAGGTCCCGCCGCGCGCGATTGAACATCGATCCCGCGCGGCAAGGGACGGGGCTGATCCGGCGCCGCACCGGGGGCGAGGCTGCCCCGCCACCACGGCCCGCCGGCCGTCCCCGATGTCATAGGTGGCGAGAGCGTGGCGATGGCCTCGGCCCACGACGGCCGACGCGGCCGCGTTGACCGCCCCCGCGTAACACCGCAGGTCACACACGGTTTCCCGGGCCCCGCCCGGACGGGCAACAGGAAACCCGTCGACCCCGGCCATCCGCCGGGACAGGCTGATCCCCGTCAGCACGAAGCACGGCCTGCGACCACGCAGGAGACCCACTAGGGGGAAACATGCGCAAGATGTTGAGTGCCGCCGCGGCGATCGTGACCGCGGCCACCGCGGTGGTGGCGATGACCGGCGCCGCCCAGGCCGCGCCGGCGGGCAACAGCACGGTGTACGGATGCGCGTCCGGGAACGTGTGCATCTGGGCCGAGGGCGTCAACCCGGTCGACAACCCGCACCCGACCAACCAGTACGCCAGCTACGGCGCCCACAACCTGAGCAACCAGTTCGGGTACCACTGGGTCCTCAACAACCAGTACGGCGGGGCCGGCGCGGACCTGTGCAAAAACTACGGCGGCACCAACTGCGTCGAGCACCTCGCGCAGGACCAGTGGACCTACACGAACCTCACCCCCATCAACTCCATCAAGCTCAACCGGCCGTAACGGATCCTCCGCCACGGGCAGACCACGGGGGAGCCGCCGCCGGGACCGGTCCACGCCGGTCCCGGCGGTCCCGTTTTCGCCACTCGGGTGAAAGTCTTGGCTCCCTGTCCGACCCCCGCAGTAACCTGGGCATCCGCCGTCTCACGATCCGGACAGGCCAGTGCCAGGGGGGACGCCTTGGGGGACCAGGCACAAGAACACGCGGGCGCGGACCGGACCGACCATCCGGAAAGCCCCGTGCAGACCACACCGTCCTTTCCCGCGCAGCTTCGACGGCTGCGCCGGGAACGCGGACTGTCGCTCGCCGACCTCGCACGTCGGACGCACTACAGCAAGGGCTATCTCAGCAAGATCGAGACCGGCGTCAAGCGCGCGACCGTCGACGTAGCCCGTCAGTGCGACCACATTCTGCGCGCCGAGGGCGAGTTGCTCCGGCTGGTGCGGGAGGCCGCCCCGGCGGAGCGCGGCGGCGGACCGTCCGCCGACACCGGGGCACCCGCCTGTCCGTATCGCGGACTGGCGGCGTTCACCCCGGCCGACGCGGGCTGGTTCTTCGGCCGGGAGCGGGCCACGGCCGCCCTCGTCGAGCGGGTGTTCCAACGCGTCGGCGGCGGACCGCTGTTGCTGGTCGCCCCGTCGGGCGCGGGCAAGTCCTCGCTGCTGAACGCCGGACTCGTACCGGCACTCGGGCGCCCCGGCGGCTTCCCGATGCCGGGCGCCGACCGCTGGCCGGTCGTCGCGCTCACCCCCACCGCCCATCCGCTGGAGGAACTCCTCGAACGGACGGCGAAGGTCCTCGGCAGCGATCTCGACCTGACCGCACGGCAGTTGGCCGACCGTCCCGAGGCCCTGCTGGAGGCGGTCCGCGCCCGCTCGGACGACGCCCCGCCCGGCCCCGACGGCCGCCGCCCGCTCCCGGTCCGCCCGGTGCTGCTCGTCGACCAGTTCGAGGAACTCTTCACCCTCTGCTCCGACGACAACGAGAGACGCACCTTCGTACGGGTCCTGCGCGCGCTGTCCACCGCACCGGAAGCCGCCGCTGTCGTCGTGCTCGGAGTCCGCGCCGACTTCTCCGGACGCTGCCTCGAACTCCCGGAACTCGCCCCGGTGTTCACCGACGGCCTGTTCGTCCTGCTCCCCATGTCCGTGGCGGAGCTGCGCGAATCCATCACCCGCCCCGCCGAACTCGCCGCCGTCACCCTCGAACCCGGCCTGGTGCCCCTGCTGTTGCGCGACGCAGGCCTGCGCGACGAACCCGGCACCGCGCTCCACACCACCGCCCCGGACGCCACCCCCTCCGGTGCGCTGCCCCTCGTCTCCTACGCCCTCCTCGCCACCTGGCAGCAGCGTGAGGACACCACCCTCACCGTTGCCGGATACGAGCGCACCGGCGGCATCCAGGGCGCCGTCGCCCGCACCGCCGAGACCGTGTTCGCCCAGCTCTACCCGGCCGAGCAGAAGACCATTCGGCGCGTCCTGTCCCGGCTCGTCCAGGTGTCGGACGACGGGACCGTCGCGACCCGGCGCCGGGCCGGCCGCGGCGCCCTCATGGAGCAACTCGCCGACGCGGACGCCGCGTCTGCCGCTCTCGACGTGTTCGTGCGGGCGCGCCTGATCACCGTGGACCGCGACACCGTCGAGATCACCCACGAGGCCCTGCTGCACGCCTGGCCCCGGCTGCGCGACTGGATCCACGCCGACCGCGCCGGACTCCTCATCCATCAGCAACTCGCCCACGCCGCCGCCGAATGGGAGCGCGAGCACCACGACCCGTCCGCCCTCTACCGCGGCACCCGCCTCGACACCGTCCGCAGTTGGGTCGACGAACTCGACGGCCGCAGCCGCCTCAGCCCCCGCGAAGTGGCCTTCCTGCACGCCAGTCAGGCCGAGGAGGACATCCGCCGACACCTGGCGAAGCGTCAGATCCGGTTCAGGCAGGCCCTGTTCGCCGCCCTCGCCGTCCTCCTCGGCCTCGCCGTGACCGCCGGCGGGCTCGCCTACCAGCAGCGCGCGAGCGCCCTCGACCAGGAACGCGTCGCCCGCTCCCAGGCCCTCGCCGTGCAGTCCACCTCGCTGGCCGGCGGCCGGCCCGAGGCGTCGATGCTGCTCGCCGAGGCGGCCTACCGCGCCGACCACACCCCCGAGGCCCGAGGTGCCCTGCTGAGCACCCAGTCCCAGGCCTTCTCCGCCCGCCTCGTCGGCGACCGTGGGCCGGTCAACGCGGTCGCCTTCGCACCCGACGGCGAGCTGCTGGCCACGGCCGGTTCCTACGGCACCGTACAACTGCGCCGCACCGCCGGCCGCCGTACGACCGCCACGCTCCCCGTTCCCGGACGGGTCCGGTCGGTCGCCTTCGGCCCCCGCGGCACCACGGTCGCGGCCACCTCCACCGACGGGCCGGTACGGATCTGGGGCACCGCCGACCACCGGGTGCGTACCTTGCTGCCCGCGAGCACCAAGGGTGCCCGCGCGCTCGCCTTCGACCCCCGAGGCGGCGGCATCGCGGTCGCCGCCGCCGACGGAACGGTCCAACTGTGGGACCTCGGCGGCGCCCACCCGTCCGAGTCCCGGCTCGTCGGACACACCGGCCGGGTCAACGCGCTGGCCTACGCCCCCGACGGACGGACCCTCGTCTCGGGCGGCTCCGACCGGACTGTACGCCTGTGGGACACCGACCGGGCCCGCCCCCTCACCGTCCTGCGGGGGCACACCGACGAAGTGCTCGGTGTGGCGTTCGCGCCGGACGGGCGGAGCGTGGCCTCCGGCGGTGTCGACCGGACCGTACGCCTGTGGGACGTGGCCTCGGACCGGTCCACGGCGACCCTGACCGGACACAGCGACGACGTCAACGCGGTCGCCTACACACCGGACGGCAGCACGGTCGTCAGCGGGGGCGGCGACGGTACGACCCGCCTGTGGGACGTGCGCACCGGACGGCCGGCCGCGGTCCTCGCCGGGCACACCGACTATGTGATGTCGGTGGCCGTGAACTCCACCGGGACGACCCTGGCCACCGGCGGGTTCGACCAGTCGGTGGTGCTGTGGGACCTGCGTGGACCGGTCCTGACGGCCCGCCCGTTCACCGAGGTCTCGCAGGCCGCCTACAGCCCGGACGGAAAACTCCTCGCGACCGCCGACGCGGACCACACCGTACGCCTGTGGGACGCGGTCCGGCGCAGGGTCGTGACCACGTTCACCGGCCACCGCGAGAGCGTGTTCTCGGTGGCGTTCGACCCGGACGGCCGCACCCTCGCCTCCTCGGGCTCGGACGGCACCGTCCGGCTCTGGGACGTCCGCTCGCACCGCCCCCTCGCGACTCTCACCGGCCACACCGGGGACGTGTTCTCGGTCGCCTTCGACCCGGACGGCCGCACCCTGGCCTCGGCGGGCGCCGACCGCACGGTCCGCCTCTGGGACCTGCCGACCCATCGCCAACTCGCCGTCTTGAAAGGCCACTTGGACTACGCCAACGATGTCACGTTCAGCCCCGACGGCCGCACCCTGGCCAGTGCGGGCGACGACCTGACCGTCCGCCTGTGGGACATCGCGACCCACCGCCCGCTCGCCACCCTCACCGGACACACCGGCGCCGTCCGGGGCGTGGCCTTCAGCCCCGACGGGAACACCCTCGCCAGCAGCGGCAACGACGGCACCGTCCGCCTGTGGGACGTCCGCGACCGCCGCCCCGAGGCTTCCCTCACCGGCCACACCGGATCCGTGCGCGGCATCGCCTTCTCCCCGGACGGCCGGTTCCTGGCGAGCAGCGGCAGCGACCGTACGGTACGGCTCTGGGACGTGCCCGGACGGCGGCCGTGGGCCACCCTCACCGGGCACACGAACGCGGTGTGGGGCGTCGCGTTCGCCCCGGACGGCCGGACCGTCGCCAGCAGCAGCAACGACGGGACCGTACGACTGTGGAACCTGGACCTCGGCGCCCGGCTCACCCGGATCTGCCGACTGCGCAGGGCGATCGGGCCGCAGGAGCGCAGGACGCTGCTGCCCGCACTGCCGGTGCCCCTCACCCCCGGATGTGCGCGTCCATGACCACGGGCGGCCAAGTGCCCCTGGTGGGAGGGGGTTTCCCCAGGGTTTCCCGTTGCCCTTCCGGGTGGGGTGACGCAGGGTCCTCGACCGGCCGGGGCCCGCTCGGCAGGCTGATGCACGACCACTCGCCGCACACAGAAATCGGGGGTCCCGGCATGCTCCGGCGGACCGGAATCATCGGCACACTCATCGGGCTGCTGGTCCTCTTCCTCTGGGCACCTGCGGCCGTCGCCGCCACGGCGGCGAGCGGCTGCGGAGTCCTCGCATCCGGCGGCTCCGCCACGGCCGAGCGGGCGATCGCCGCCGCCTGCGCCCAGGTCGACGCGGGCACCTGGTACACCTGGGGCGGCGGCCACGGCGCCCAGCCCGGCGCCACCCATGGCCAGGTCGACCCCACCGACCCGGCCAGCGACCACGACCCCGAGCGGCTCGGCTTCGACTGCTCGGGCCTGGTGCGGTACGCCTACGCGCAGGCCACCGGCTCCGACATCCTGAGCGGCGTCGCGAGCCAGCAGTACTACACGGTCCGCGCCGCCGCCCGCTTCACCGCCGCCCAGGGCGAGGCCCCGCTGCTCCCCGGCGACCTGCTGGCCTACGGCACCTCGCAGAGCCTGCACCACATCGCGATCTTCCTCGGCGCGGGCAAAATGGTCGAGGCGAAGCAGTCCGGCACCCATCTGATGGTCAGTGATGTCCGCCTGGGCGGCGACTACTTCGGCGCCGTGCGCGTCAACACCGGTGCGGTCACCGGGCATGTCTTCCAGACTTGGGGCACCGGGGTCTGGACGAAGACGGCTCCCTCGGTGAGCGCCACCCGCGTGTACGCCTTCCCCAACTTCACCACCATCCGCGTCGAGTGCCAGAAGCACGCGGAGGTCGTCACCTCCGACGGCTACACCAACGACGCCTGGGCCTATCTGCCCGACTACAGGGCCTGGATGACCAACATCTACATCAAGGGCCCGGCCTGGCTGGACGGCGTGCCCACCTGCGCCTGATAAATCACGTGCCTCAGCACTCCGGGCTTCCCTACACTCGCCACATCCGTTGACGAGTGAGGGGAGTCCGCCGTGCGTGACCGCACCGCAGTGATCCTCGTGTCCTCGTCCCTCCGGTGCCCGCCGCGCGGCCGGCACCGGACACCCGTGACGAGTCTCTGACAGTCCCTGACGTCACGTCAGTTCTATTCTCTCGTACGGGAATCGCGCCGCCCTGCACGGAATCACTCTCGAAAGGCCACGGGCCGTGCGCACCGAACGCCCTCGCGTCAACCCGCTCACCGCCGTCCGCAACCTGGGCATCCTCGCCCATGTCGACGCCGGCAAGACCACCGTCACCGAGCGGTTCCTCCACCTCACCGGCATCACGCACAAGCGCGGTGAGGTCCACGACGGCACCACCGTCACCGACTTCGACCCCCAGGAGCGCGACCGCGGCATCACCATCTTCGCCGCGGCCGTCAGCTGTGCCTGGGACGGTCACCGCCTCAACCTGATCGACACCCCCGGCCATGTCGACTTCGCCGACGAGGTCGAGCGTTCGCTGCGCGTCCTCGACGGCGCGATCGCCGTGTTCGACGCCGTCGCCGGCGTGGAGCCGCAGAGCGAGTCGGTGTGGCGCCAGGCGGACCGGTACGGCGTGCCACGCATCGCCTTCGTCAACAAGCTGGACCGCGCGGGCGCCGACCTCGACACGGCCGTCGCGTCGATCCGCGAACGGCTCCACCCGGCGCCACTGGTCGTGCAGTTGCCGATCGGCACGGAGGACGGCTTCACCGGAGTCGTCGATCTGCTGCGGATGCGGGCACTGGTGTGGGTCGACGGCGACGGCACGATGACGGAACTCCCGGTGCCCGACGCCCTGTTGGAGGAGGCGCTGCGGCGTCGGCGACTTCTGGAGGAGGCGGTGGCGGAGCTGCATCCGGTTGCCCTGGAGGAGTTCTACGCCGAATCCGCCCTGTCCGCCGAGACGTTGGGCACGGCGCTGCGCGACCTGACCCGTACCGGGGACGGTGTGGTCGTGCTGTGCGGCTCGGCCTACCGCAACCGCGGCATCGAGCCACTGCTGGACGCCGTGGTGGCCTACCTGCCGTCGCCGCTGGACGTTCCACCGGTCCGCGGAACGTACGAAGGCACCGAGCAGGAACGGCGGGCGGACCCCCAACTGCCCCTCGCAGCACTGGTGTTCAAGGTAAGCGCGACGGCAACCGGCCGGCTGACGTACCTGCGGATCTATTCGGGCACGATTGAGAAGGGAGACACGGTGTGGGACTCGGGCGCGCGGCGCAGCGAGCGGATCGGGCGCATCCTGCGGGTGCAGGCCGACCGGCACGAACGCCTGGACCGGGCGGTCGCCGGGGACATCGTCGCCGTGGTCGGACTGACGTCCGCCCGCGCCGGCTCGACCCTGTGCGCACCCGGCGCCCCGCTCGTCCTCGAACCGCCCACGGTCGCCGACCCGGTGGTCTCCGTGGCGGTCGAGGCACGGCGGAGCACCGACACCGACCGGCTGACGTCGGCCCTCGCGCGCCTCGCCGAGGAGGACCCCTCGCTGGTGGTGCGGACCGACTCCGAGACCGGACAGACGGTCCTGTCCGGCATGGGCGAACTGCACCTGGAGGTCGCGGTGGAGAAGATCCGCCTGGCCACGGGCGTGGAGGTCGACGTCGGCCGCCCGAGGGTCGCCCACCGGGAGACGGTCGTGCGCGGGGTGTCGGGGTTCGTGTTCCGGCACGTCAAACAGGACGGCGGTGCGGGCCAGTTCGCGCATGTGGTGCTGGACGTCGAACCGCTGGACGGCCCCGGCTTCGAGTTCCGCTCGACGGTCGTCGGCGGACGGGTGCCGCAGGAGTACGTCCGCTCGGTCGAGGCCGGCTGCCGTGACGCCCTCACCGACGGGCCGATCGGCGGGTTCCCGGTGACCGGGCTGCGCGTCACCCTGACCGACGGCTCGACCCACGTGAAGGACTCCTCGGAAAAGGCGTTCCGCACAGCGGGCCGCCTCGGCCTCCGGAACGCCCTGCGCGCCTGCACGACGGTCCTCCTCGAACCGGTCGTCGAGGTCACGGTCACCGTCCCGCAGAACGCGCTCGGCGGAGTCCTCGGCGACCTGTCCGCCCGCCGCGGCCACGTCACCGGCACGACGACCCGCCCGGGTACGACCCTCGTCACGGCGACCGTCCCCCTGTCCGAACTCTTCGGCTACGCAACGAGACTGCGCAGCAGAACCCAGGGCCGGGGCACGTTCGCGGCCCGGCCGACGGGGTACGCGCGGGTGCCGGGCGGGGTGGTGACGGCTCGGTAGCGGTGCAGGCGCGGGAGGTGTCTCCACGTAGGACGCCTCCAGCCGCCGGGTACGCCGGGGACCGATCATGTGCCGGCCCTGGTCGCGAGAGCATCCACGGCGAGCCACCTCCCGCCGCCCGCCCAGCCAGGGCACTCTCAGCACGACGGCACCCACCCCCAGCCCAGGAGCCCCGCATGATCTTCATCGCCGTACGCTTTCTCGTCCGCCCCGAGTACCGCGACCAATGGCTCGACCGCGTCGCCGACTTCACCTCGGCGACCCGGGCCGAGCCCGGGAATCTGTTCTTCGAGTGGTCCGTCGATGTGGCCGACCCGGGCCGCTTCGTGTTGCTGGAGGCGTTCGCCTCGCCGGAGGCGGGTGCCGCGCATGTCGGCTCCGAGCACTTCAAGGCGGCCATGGCGTGGATGCCGGACGTCGTCGCCGCCACGCCCGACATCATCAACGTCGAGGTGGCGGGCGGGGGTTGGTCGCCGATGGCGGAGATCACGCCTCGGGGGTGACGGTGGCGGGTGCGGGTCGGAGGGGGAGCTCCGGCCCGCACCCGCCACGACCTCAGGGGTACGACACCACCGTGGAGGGGACCGTCGACGTGCCCGAAGTCGCCGCTCCCGTCTCGTTGATGACGTGTTCGTACTGGCCCTGGCCGCCGAGCGAGACGACCAGCAGGTCGTGGAACTTCACGCCCGCCCGGTTCGGCGCGGCGAAGCCGTTGTGCTGCACGATCGTCGGGTCGACGTTGTAGTAGCAGTAACTGCCCAGCCCCCAGCCCTCGTGCACGGTCACGTTGTCGGCGACCTTGTAGGCCGCGTACCCCTTGACCGAGCCGTTCTGGATCGCCGCCTGGTTCGGGGCGTCGTACGCCTTCTCGTTCTGGAAGAAGATCGTGCGGCCCCGCTCGCCGTTCCACTGGACGTCGTACTTGTTGAAGTGCTCCACGAACAGCCCGGTGATCAGCACGTCGGCGCCGTTGACGACGACGCCGTAGTCGGCCCGGTTGGTGTCCCAGCCGACGCCCGTGCCGTGGTCGGCGCGCCAGACCCAGGTGTGGTCGACGATGGTGTGGCGGTTGTTGATGACCATGCTGGTGGTGGCCTTGCCCGCGCCCGCGCCGCCGATCCGGACGAACACGTCCTGGACGGTGGTGGGGTTGGCGGAGTGGTCCGTCGTCGTGCCCGAAGGGCCCACTTCCAGCAGGGTGTTGGAGTTGACCGTGCCCGCGTCGATCAGGAAACCGGCGAGTCGTACGCCGTCGACGTCGGCGGTCTTGAGAGCGGTGACGCCGTTGTCGGGGACCAGGGTCGCGTAACCCAGGCCCAGCACAACGGTGTTGGCGCGGTTCACCTGGATCGGCTGGTCCAGGTGGTAGATGCCCGGCGTCAGCAGCAGGTGAAGTCCCTGTGCCAGCGCCTGGTTGAGGGTGGCGGCCGTGACGCCCGGCTTCGCGACGTAGAACTGCGACAGGGACAGCGAGGTACCGCGCGGAGTGCCGTTGCCCCAGGTCACCCCGCTCGCGTTGGTGCGCTTCTCGGGGAGGAAGACGCGGTACTCGGTGCCGTTGAGGTACAGGAAGGGCTTCTCGCGGGAGACGGGTGTCGTGGCGAGGGTGGTGTACACCGGGTTCGGGAAGCCCTGCGCGGGCGCGCCCTGGACGCCGGAGAACACCATGTTCCAGACGCCGTTGAGCCAGCTTCCGATCACGCTGTCGCGGGTGTACCACTGCTGTTGCGAGTACGGCCCGACCTGCCCGTCGATCCGGCTGTCCGCGATGTAGCCGCCGCTGGCCCAACCGTAGCCGGTGGGCGAGAGGTTGAGGCCGCCGCGCACATGCATCCGACGGAAGGGGGCCGCCTGAGCCACGGCCCACCGGTCGGTGCCGTTCACGGGGACCAGCGCGAGGTTCTCCGCCGAACGCCAGAAGTTCTGCGTGGCGTTGCCGTTGAACCAGCCGGCGTCGACCGTGACGTCACCGTTGATCGTGGTGTCGTCGGGGGAGAGGCCGAGGCCCGCGATCGAGGTGTAGAAGCCGAGTTGGGCGTTGAGCCCGGAGTAGGTGCCCGGCTTGAACAGCAGCGCGTAGCGGCCGGTGCCGAACTGGGCCGTCTCCTGCTGGGCGAAGATCTGGTCCAACTTCGCCTGGATACCGGCCGTGGACGGGTCGAAGACGATGACGTTCGGGCCGAGGTCACCGCCGCCGGGCAGGGCACGCGGCTTCACGGCGGTGGGGGTGGCCGGGGCGGCTGAGGCGGGCGTCGGCAGCGCGGCCAGGGCTGAGGCGGCGGCTGCCGCGCCGAGGACGGTTCTGCGTGGAACTGAGGACATGTGGCGGCTCTCCTTGTTCATGAAATGAACGCCGGTGGGGTTGGGAGCGCTCTCTCGCGGAGGAATGCTTCAGGTCCGTGAACGCGGCCGTCAAGAGATACGACCGAGTTCGACGAGGGGCGTCCAAACTCTTGACGCGTCTGGCTTCCGAGGTTTAACTCACGTCCTAAATTAAGTCGTGAGTGCATTCCCTGAAGGGACACCCGGAGCATGCGCAGCATCCGAGCCGCGGCCGTAGGCGCCGTCACCATGTCACTCGCCCTCGCGGCCACGGCCTGCGGAGGCGGTTCGTCGACGGGCGGAGGGTCCAACGACTCGCCCAAGACGCTCACCTACTGGGCCTCCAACCAGGGCGCCAGCATCGCGATCGACAAGAAGGTCCTCCAGCCCGAACTCGACAAGTTCAAGAAGCAGACGGGCATCACGGTGAAGCTGGAGGTCGTGCCCTGGTCCGACCTGCTCAACCGCATCCTGACGGCGACGACTTCGGGCCAGGGCCCCGACGTGCTGAACATCGGCAACACCTGGAGCGCCTCCCTCCAGGCCACCGGCGCGCTGCTGCCGTGGAACACGGCCAACTTCGCGAAGATCGGCGGCAAGGACCGCTTCGTCGACTCCGCGCTCGGCTCGACCGGCGCCGAGGGCAAGGACCCGGCCGCCGTCCCGCTGTACTCGATGGCGTACGCGCTCTACTACAACAAGCAGATCTTCGCCGACGCGGGCATCTCCCAACCTCCGGCCACCTGGGCCGAGTTGGTCGCCGACGGAAAGAAGATCCAGGCCAAGGGCAAGCAGGTGCTCGGCGCCGAGGGCGCCAACGTCTCGGAGAACATCCACCACACCTTCGTCTTCGCCAAGCAGCACGGCGCCGACTTCTTCACCGCCGACGGCAAGGCAGACTTCACCAACGACGGTGTGGTGGCGGCGGTCAAGCAGTACGTCGACCTGATGGCCAAGGACAAGGTCATCCCGGTCGGCAACGCCGAGTACGCGCAGAACCAGTCGGTCAGCGACTTCGCCAAGGGCAAGACCGCGATGCTGATGTGGCAGTCGGCGTCCGCCAACCTCAAGTCCCAGGGCATGAGCGACAGTTCGTACGGCATCGCCCCGATACCCGTGCAGTCCGGCACCCCGGGTACGGGCGCGCAGGTCAACTCGATGGTGGCCGGCATCAACCTGGCCGTCTTCAAGAACACCGACAACCTCGACGGCTCCACCAAGTTCGTGAAGTTCATGACGAGCGACGCCGAGCAGAAGATCCTCAACACGGCGTACAGCTCCATCCCGCCGGTGAAGACCGCGCAGGAGGACACCGCGTTCAACACCCCCGCGAACGCCGTCCTCAAGGACACCCTCGCCAAGAGCGCCGCCGCGCTGCCGCAGGTCGCCGACGAGTCGCAGTTCGAGACGGCGGTCGGCACGGCCGTCAAGAACCTGTTCGCCGACGCCGCCGCCGGACGCGCGGTGACCACCGCCTCGGTCAAGGCGGAGCTCGAAAAGGCCCAGCAGCAGATGCCGGCGAAGTGAGTGCGACTGTGACGAGCACTGTCACCCCGGAGGCCGCCGTGCGGAAGACCCCTTCCGACCCGGCGGCCCCCGGCCCGCGCCGCCGCAGCCGCGACCGGATCCGCCGTATCGGACTGCCGTATCTGCTGCTCCTGCCCGCACTGATCCTCGAACTCCTGGTCCACCTGGTGCCGATGGTCATCGGCATCGTCATGAGCTTCAAGGAGCTCACCCAGTTCTACATCCGCGACTGGGGCACCGCGCCCTGGTCCGGCTTCGACAACTACAAGGTCTCGGTGGACTTCAGCGCCCCCGTGGGCAAGGCGCTGCTGCACTCCTTCTTCGTCACGGTGGTCTTCACCCTGCTGTCGGTCGCCTTCTGCTGGCTGCTCGGCACGGTCACCGCGATCTACATGCAGGACAACTTCCGCGGCCGGGGCTTCCTGAGAGCGCTCTTCCTCATCCCGTACGCGCTGCCGGTCTACGCGGCCGTCATCACCTGGGTCTTCATGTTCCAGCACGACAACGGCCTGGTGAACCACGTCCTGCACGACCAACTGCACCTCACCAGCAAGCCGTCGTTCTGGCTGATCGGCGACAACAGCTTCTACGCGCTGCTCATCGTGCACGTCTGGAAGGGCTGGCCGTTCGCCTTCCTCATCGTCATGGCGGGCCTGCAGAACATCCCCAAGGAGCTGTACGAGGCCGCGTCCATCGACGGCGCGGGCATGTTGCAGCAGATCCGCCGCATCACCCTGCCGTCACTGCGCCCGGTCAACCAGGTCCTCGTCCTCGTCCTGTTCCTGTGGACGTTCAACGACTTCAACACGCCGTACGTCCTGTTCGGCAGAGCGGCACCGGAGGCCGCGGACCTCATCTCGGTGCACATCTACCAGGCGTCGTTCGTCACCTGGAACTTCGGTACGGGCTCGGCGATGTCGGTCCTGCTGCTGCTGTTCCTGCTCGTCGTCACCGGCGTGTACCTGGTGCTCACCTCACGCGGACGGAGGACGGCCGATGTCTAGCCCCACCTCACCCATGGCCCCGCCGAGGTCCTTCCTCTGGTCGCGGCGGATCTTCCTCACCCTGCTCACCGGCTTCGTCCTGGTGCCGGTGTACGTCATGCTCTCCAGCTCGCTGAAACCGCTCTCGGACGTCACGGGCAAGTTCCGCTGGCTGCCGAGCGGCCTGACGATCCGTCCGTACATCGACATCTGGTCGACGGTCCCGCTCGCGAAGTACTTCATGAACTCGCTGATCGTGTCCGTCGCCGCGACGGTCTGCTCGGTGGTGATCGCGGTCTTCGCCGCATACGCCGTCAGCCGCTACGAGTTCCGCGGCAAGCGTGTCTTCACGGTCACCGTGCTGTCCACCCAGATGTTTCCCGGCATCCTCTTCCTGCTCCCGCTGTTCCTCCTCTACGTCAACATCGGCAACGCCACCGGCATCGCCCTGTTCGGTTCGCGCGGCGGTCTGATCCTGACGTATCTGACCTTCTCGCTGCCCTTCTCCATCTGGATGCTGATCGGCTACTTCGACTCCGTGCCACGGGACTTGGACGAGGCCGCGCTGGTCGACGGCTGCGGTCCGCTCGGCGCGCTGCTGCGGGTCGTCGTACCCGCCGCGATCCCCGGCATCGTCGCGGTCGCCGTCTACGCCTTCATGACCGCGTGGGGCGAGGTCCTCTTCGCCTCCGTCATGACCAACGACGCCACCCGCACCCTCGCCGTCGGACTCCAGGGCTACTCCACGCTCAACGACGTGTACTGGAACCAGATCATGGCCGCCTCGCTGGTCGTCAGCGTGCCCGTGGTCGCCGGCTTCCTGCTGCTCCAGCGCTATCTCGTCGCCGGGCTGACGGCGGGCGCCGTCAAGTGAACCGTCCGACCAACTCCGCTGACCGTAAAGGGACTTCAGTGACCATCGACTTCGCCGCACTCCCGCACGACTTCCTGTGGGGCACGGCCACAGCGGCGTACCAGATCGAGGGGGCCGTCGCCGAGGACGGGCGTTCGCCGTCGATCTGGGACACCTTCTCGCACACCCCCGGAAAGATCGCGAACAACGACAACGGCGACGTCGCCTGCGACCACTACCACCGCTGGCGCGAGGACATCGGCCTGATGCGCCAACTAGGCGCGAACGCCTACCGGTTGTCGATCGCCTGGCCCCGGGTGGTCCCCGGCGGCGACGGCCCGGTGAACCCCAAGGGCCTCGCGTTCTACGACGAGTTGGTGGACGCCCTGCTGGCGGCGGACATCACCCCCTCCGTCACCCTCTACCACTGGGACCTGCCCCAGGCGCTCCAGGACCGCGGCGGCTGGCCCGAGCGCGCGACCGCCGAGCACTTCGCCGCGTACGCCTCGGCCGTGGCCGAACGCCTCGGCGACCGCGTCACCCTCTGGACCACCCTCAACGAGCCCTCCTGCTCGGCCTGGATCGGCCATCTCGAAGGCAAGATGGCCCCGGGTTGGACCGATCTGACAGCGGCCGTCCGCGCCTCCTACCACCTGCTCCTCGGCCACGGCCTCGCCGCCCAGGCGATCCGCGCCGCCGCCCCCGCCGCGCAGATCGGCATCGTCAACAACCTCTCCACCGTGTACCCCGCCACCGACCGCGACGAGGACGTCCGGGCCGCCCGCCGGCAGGACGGCCACGTCAACCGCTGGTGGCTCGACCCGGTCCACGGCCGCGGCTTCCCGGCCGACATGGTCGAGACCTACGGCGTCGAACTCCCGGAGCGCGAAGGCGACTTGGCGACCATCGCCACACCCCTCGACTGGCTCGGCCTGAACTACTACTTCCCGGCGACCGTCGCCGACGACCCCACCGCCCCCGCCCCCCGCACCCGCGCCGTCCGCCGTCTCGGCGTCCCGCGCACCGGCATGGACTGGGAGATCGACGCCTCCGGCATCGAGACCCTCCTGCTCCGCCTCACCGAGGAGTACGGCCCCCGCCGGATCTACGTCACCGAGAACGGCTCCTCGTTCCCCGACGTCGTACGCCCCGACGGTACCGTCGACGACCCGGAACGCCAGGACTACCTGGTCCAGCATCTCGCCGCCTGCGCCTCGGCGGCCCGCAAGGGCGCCCCGCTGGCCGGCTATTTCGCCTGGTCGCTGCTCGACAACTTCGAGTGGGCGTACGGCTAC
Organism: Streptomyces sp. NPDC005492; assembly: GCF_040605995.1. Lineage (NCBI taxonomy): Bacteria > Bacillati > Actinomycetota > Actinomycetes > Kitasatosporales > Streptomycetaceae > Streptomyces > Streptomyces sp. NPDC005492. Next base: position 26,543 of record NZ_JBEXDX010000024.1, on the reverse strand, counting down.
GACAAGCGTTTTGGACTGGTCCACGTCGACTACGACACCCAGGTCCGCACGATCAAGGGCTCCGGCCACCGGTACGCGGAGATCATCCGCGACCACCGCAGCCGGGCCCGGCGCGCGGCCTGACGAAGACCGCTCCGGTGGGTGCGGGCGGGGGAGCCCGCACCCACCGGAGCCCCATCAACTCCATGTATGTCATGTGCACGTCAGAACGATCACCCCCAGAAGGAGATCAGCCCCTCAAGGAGACCCGCATGCCTTCCCGCACCCTGCTCACCGCCCTCACCGCACTGGCCCTGCTCTCCGCCACCCCGGCCCTCGCGGCCCCCGCCCCGCAGGCCGCCGCGGCGGCGACCTGGGACACCGACCGCGCGGCCGCCGCCTACGCCGTGAACCCGGCAGCGGTCACCGCCTCCGGCAGCGAGAACGCCGGCACCACCCCCGGCCTCGCCTTCGACGGCGACGGCTCGACCCGCTGGTCCAGCAACTTCGCCGACGACGCCTGGATCCGCCTCGACCTCGGCACCACCCTCCGCATCGACCGCGTCACCCTCGACTGGGAGGCCGCCTACGGCAAGAGATACGTCCTGGAGGTCTCGAAGAACGGCACCGACTGGACCCCCTTCTACACGGAGACGGCGGGCACCGGCGGCTCGATCACCACGAGCACCTACCCCCAGGAGGTGACGGGCCGTTACATCCGCCTGCGCGGCCTGGAACGGGCCACGCCCTACGGCTACTCGCTCTACTCCTTCAAGGTCTACGGCGGCGAACCGGCCCCAGCGTCCACGACCCGCACCAACCTCGCCCTGAACCATCCCGCGTACTCCAACTACTACCAGCACAACGGCACGTCACCGGCGTACGTCACCGACGGCGGCTGGCCCGCCAACCTCAAGGACGACGCGACCCGTTGGTCCAGCGACTGGAACGCCGACCGCTGGGTCTCGGTCGACCTCGGCGCGACCTCGACGATCGACACGGTCGACCTCTACTGGGAATCGGCCTACGCCGTCGACTACTTGGTCCAGGTCTCCGACGACAACACCACCTGGCGCACGGTCTACGAACCGACCGCCGCCGAGATCGCCGCCCGCAGGGCCGACATCAAGTCACCGGCCGACGCGACGGGCCGCCACGACACGGTCACCCTGCCCCAGCCGGCCACCGGCCGCTACGTGCGCATGCTCGGCAAGGAACGCCGCTCCTTCTACAACCCGGCCCCCTCCACCGCCCAATTCGGCTACTCCCTCTACGAGTTCCAGGTCTGGGGCACCGGCGGCAGCGCCTCCGCCGCCTACCCGGCACTCCCAGGCGACTCGTCCGGCGCGTACCGCACGACGTTCTTCGACGACTTCACCTCGGCCGCCCTGGACCGCTCCAAGTGGCGGGTCGTGCGCACCGGCACCGAGATGGGCCCGGTCAACGGCGAGTCACAGGCGTACGTCGACTCGACGGACAACGTCCGCACGCAGAACGGCGAGTTGATCCTCGCCGCCAAGTACTGCAAGGGCTGCACCCAGGCGGGCGGCGGCACCTACGACTTCACGTCCGGCCGCATCGACACCAACACCCACTTCGACTTCACCTATGGCAAGGTCAGCGCCCGGATGAAACTCCCGGTCGGCGACGGATTCTGGCCCGCCTTCTGGCTGCTCGGCAGCAACGTCGACAACCCGTCGGTCTCCTGGCCCGCCTCCGGCGAGACCGACATCATGGAGAACATCGGCTACCCGACCTGGACGAGCACGGCCCTCCACGGCCCCGGCTACTCCGCCGACGGCAACATCGGCGCCCGCCAGACGTACCCCGCCGGCGGCACGGCCGACCAGTGGCACACCTACGCGGTCGAATGGACCCCGACCGCGATGCGCTTCTACGTCGACGACAGCCTCGTCCAGGAGACCACCCGCAACAAACTCGAATCGACCCGCGGCCAGTGGGTCTACGACCACAACCAGTACGTCATCCTCAACCTCGCCCTGGGCGGCGCGTACCCGGCCGGCTGGAACCAGGTGACCTCGCCGTACTGGGGGTTGCCCCAGTCGAGCGTGGACAAGATTGCGGGCGGGGGAGTGCAGGCCGAGGTGGACTGGGTGCGGGTGGAACAGAAACCGTGAGGACTGGGCCGGTCCGGAGCGCGGAACCGGACCGGCCCGTTCGCCGAGCGTCAGCAGTCCCTGAACTCCGGCGACTGATTCAGCACTTGGGACCGCAGCGACGTGAACCGCGCATAGGTCTCACCCTCCCGCGCCCCCGGCCGGAACGCCGCCACCCGGTGGCAGTTCTGGAAGGCCAGGGTCACCCCGAAGTGGCGTTCCAGGCTGCCTCGGATCGCGTCGCTGGCGAGGGCGCGCAGGAGTTGGCCGCGTTCCGTCTCGGACGGGGGCGGGGTCCGGTTGTCGGTGAACTCGGCCTTGCTGTCGTGGAGTTCGGTGGCGAGGCCGGCGACGAGGTCGTAGGCGTAGGGGAGGGAGGTACGGACCGTGTCCACGAAGTCCGCCTCGCGGATGTCACCTTGTTCGGCTTCGGCGAGGAGCTTCGGGGAGACGTCGAGAGACATGAAAAGGGGTGTCCTGTCGGGTAGTTGACGAGTGGTGAGCAGGTGGTGGTGGTCAGGTCAGGCCCGGCGGGCCCGGTACGTAGTCCGGGTCCACCTGGGCGGCGAGGTCCAGGCCCGTCGCCCGGTCCGCCCAGGCGCGCGCGTTGCGCAGATGGAAGTCGACGGCGTGGCGGTGCAGGGTGGGCCAGTCCCGAGGGTGGGTGTCGACGGCCTCGCGGAGGACGGTCAGCGCGTGGCGGTTGTGGGGCTCCAGGGCGTCCAGGCCGGCCTGTGCGCGGCCCTGTTCGGCCGAGCGGACCCAGGGGGAGTGGACCAGGTGGGTGAGGAGGTCGTCGCCCACCTCCTCCTTGAGGAAGAGCAGGTCGTCCTCGCCGGTCACCTTGTTGCCGATCACGGCGATCCGGATGCCGAACTCCCGTGCGTGGTCGCGGTACTGGCGGTAGACGGAGACGCCCTTGCGGGTGGGTTCGGCCACCAGGAACGTCAGGTCGAAGCGGGTGAACAGGCCGGAGGCGAAGGCGTCGGCGCCCGCCGTCATGTCGACCACCACGTACTCGCCGGGTCCGTCGACCAGGTGGTTCAAGTACAGCTCCACCGCGCCGAGTTTGGAGTGGTAGCAGGCGACCCCGAGGTCGCTCTCCTCGAACTCGCCCGTCGCCATCAGCGGCACATCACCCGCCCGGACCACATGACGGGCGTGCACCTCGTCGTCGCCGAGCAGCCGCAGCAGGCGTGAGCCGCGCCCCGGCGGAGTGGTCTTGATCATGGCCTCGCGGGAGGCGATGCGCGGGTTGGTGCCGCGCAGGACGTCCTTGAGTTCGCCCAGGTGGGCGCTCAGGGGTGGGGCGGTGACCGGTTCGGTGTCGGGGGCCAGGGCCTCGGCCAGATGCTGGTTGATGTCGCCGTCGAGGGCGAGCACGGTGGCGCCGGAGCGGGCGAGATGGCGGGCGAAGAGGGCGGACAGGGTGGTCTTGCCGCTGCCGCCCTTGCCGACGAACGCGACGCGCACTACCGGTCCGCCGCGTTCGCAGTTTTGAAAATGAATGTCATGTGGCTAGGTTTTAGGGGGTGGCCGCGAGGCTGTCAAATCGAGAGCGATCAAGGATCGGAGTCTTAATGCATATGATGTGCAAGTGCTTGACTACTGCATCAGGGCCGCGGGCCCGGACGACCTCGACGGTGCGCGTGCCGTGATGCTCGATACCGTCTACCGCGACTTCGACACCGGCTATGTGCCCCGCTGGCACGGCGACATCATCGACCCGGCCGCCGCCTATCTCGCCCCGGCCCGCCACACCCTCCTCGTGGCGCTCGACCCCGCCGACGGCGCCGTCGTAGCCACCGCCGCCCTCGACTCCCGCGGCCCCGCCCACCCCCCGAACCCGCGCCACCTCGCCGAGCGCTACCCCTCCGGCGAGACCGCGCAACTGCGCCGCGTCTACGTCCGCCCCGAGCACCGGCGCCGCGGTCTCGCCCGGCACCTCGTCGCCGAACTCCTCGCGTTCGCCGCGGCCGACGGCGGATACCGCGCCGTATATCTGCACACCGATCCCGCTGTGCCCGGCGCCGAAGCCTTCTGGCGGTCGCTCGGCGAAGTCGTGCACGACGAGCGGGACGACGCGGGCGGCGGGCAGGGCATCGTGCACTTCGAGCTGGCGACGGGGCGGTAGGCGTGATGCGATTCCGACGACGAACCCGACCTGCCCGACTGCTCTTCGCGCTCACCCTCACCCCGCTGCTCGCCGGCTGCTTCGCCTCCGCCGGTGAGGAGAGCGGGGACGCGACCGGGGAACGGGGTTCCCGGCTGCGCGTCGCCCTGGCGTTCCCGCCCGCCGAGAACCTCTCCCCGTACGGTGCCGACGCCACCATCCTCAGCCGCCTCGGTGTCACCGAGGGCCTGACCGCCCTGGACGCCAACGGCGCCGCCACCCCCGCGCTCGCCCGGTCCTGGCAGCGGGAGGGCGACCGCAGTTGGCTCTTCACCCTGCGCGAGGCCACCTTCCAGGACGGCACCGCCGTCACCCCGGCCCGCGTGGCCGCCGCCCTCACCCACGCCACCGAGGCCAGGCCCGCCCCCGCCGCCCTCTCCGGTGTCACCCTCACCGCCGAACCCGCGGGCGGCGACCGCCTGCGCGTCACGACCAACTCCCCTGATCCCGTACTGCCGTTGCGGCTGGCGGGCCCCGCGCTCGCCGTCCTCTCCCCGAAGGCCTACGGCGCGTTGGGCCGCGCCGATCCGGTCGGCACCGCCACCGGCCCCTTCGAACTGACGAAGGTCACCGGCTCCACGGCGGCCACCCTCGACCGCTTCGACGACTACTGGGGCGGCCTCGCCCACGCCCCGGGCATCGACGCACGGTTCATCGCCGACGGCACCGCCCGCACCAACGCCCTGCGCACCGGACAGGTCGACATCGCCGAGGCGATACCCGTCGCCCAGGCCGCCACCCTCGACGCGGCCACCCGCCGCGAGACCGCCACCACCCGCACCACCAGCCTCCAACTCAACACCCGTACAGGCCCGTTCAAGGACCCGAAGCTCCGCGCCGCCGCCCGCGAGGCCGTCGACACCGCAGCACTCGCCAAGGGCGTCTACGAAAGCCACGCCGACGCCGGTTCGGGCATCTACGGCCCCGCCGTCACCTGGGCCGCGGGCAAGCGCGAGCAGCCGGTCGGGCGCGCGAAGCCGACGGCGCCCCGCGGGACGACGATCACCCTCGCGACGTACGACAACCGACCCGAACTCCCCGAAGCCGCACAGGTGTTGAAGCAGCAGTTGGAAAAGGCGGGATTCGAGGTCGAGTTGGAGGTGCGCGAGTACGCGCGGATCGAGGGCGACGCGCTGGCCGGGAAGTTCGACGCGTTCGTCGTCGCCCGCAACACCCTGGTGGACACCGGCGATCCGGTCGCCGTGCTCGCCAGTGACTACACCTGCGACGGCGGCTACAACCTGGCCCTGCTGTGCGACAAGGACGTCGACCGGGCGGTGGCGAAGGCCGAGCGGACCGCCGACACCTCCGCGCGCCAGAGTGCCGCGCTGGCGGCCGAGGCCGGGATCCTCGGCACCGACGCCGTCGTACCGCTCGTCCACCAGCGGGTCCTCACCGGCGTCGCCACCTCCGTCGAGGGCGTCCTCCTCGACCCGTACGAGCGCACCCTCGTCGGCACCGAAACCCGGCGCTGAACCATGCCGCACCGCACGACCGCCCACCTGTGGCGCGCCTTCCTCGCGGCCGCCCTCGTGTGCGCCATCGGCCTGCTGCCCTGGCTCTCCCACACCGACCCGGCCCTCACCGTCCTCAAGGCACGATCGGCGGAACGCGACCCCGATCCCGAGGTACTCGCCGCCATCCGCGCCCAACTCGGCCTGGACCACGGCCCGTTGCGCCTCCTCGTCCACTGGCTCGGCGGCCTGCCCCGCGGCGACGCCGGACGGTCATGGGTCTCCGGCGACGCGGTCCTGCCCGGGGTCCTCCAAGCCCTGGGCGCGTCCCTGCTGTTGATGGGCGCGGCGATGGTGGTGGCCGTGGGGACCGCCGGGGTGGCGTGCGCCCGCACGTTGTGGACGGGTCGGCGCGCCGTACGAAAGACCGGTCCTCCCGGTGGCAGCGGCTCCGCCGTCGTCGCCGCGCTTCCCGAGTTCCTCACCGCGTCCGTGCTGGCCACCGTTGTCGGTGTGCAGTGGGGGTGGTTGCCCGCTCTCGGGTGGTACGGGCCGCGGTGGATGGTGTTGCCCGCGCTCGCGCTGGGGCTGCCCGCCGGGGCGGTGCTCGGGCGGCTGCTCGACGATCTGTTGCCCGGGGCGTTCGCCGAGCCGTGGGCGCGGGCCGCCGCCGCGCGGGGGCTGACGGAGGGCACCATCGCGCGGCAGGCCGTACGGCGTTGTCTGCCGGGGCTGTTGCCGAACACGGGGCTGTTCGTCGTCGGGCTGACCGGTGGGGCCGTCGCCGTCGAGCAGATCTTCGACATCCCGGGACTCGGGCGCACCACCCTCCAGGCGGCCCTGGCCCAGGACCTGCCCGTCCTCCAGGCCGGCACCCTCGCCCTCCTCCTGCTCGCCGCCGTCGCCGCCGGACTCGCCCGCCTCGCGACCCGCCTGCTCGTCGGACCGGCGCTCCGGGCGGGTGCGCTGCCGTCCCTCCACGGGCCGGCCCCAACGCCCGGACGGGCCCTGCCTGTTGTGTACGGCGTTCTGCTCCTCGCGGTCATCGCGCTCGGGCTGCCCCGCGATCCCCTCGCGCTCGACACCGGACTGCGTCTCCAACACCCCACCTGGGCCCACCCGTTCGGCACCGACGCGCTCGGCCGGGATCTCCTCGCGCGGGTCGCCCACGGTGCGGTCGACACCCTGCTACTCGCCCTCGCGATCAGTGCCGTCGCGCTCGCTGCCGGTCTCCTGCTCGGTATGTTGCCCCGGCTGTCGGGACCGCTCGTCGACACGGTGAACGCCGTACCGCCGGTGCTCGCCGCGCTGTTGGTCACCGCCGTGGCCGGCGGCGGGAGCGGGACGCCCGCCCTCGCCGTGGCCGTCCTCGCGTGGACCCCGCTCGCGGCGCACACCTCCGCGCTGCTGCGGCAGGAACGCGCCACCCCGCACGTGACCGCCACCCGAGGCCTGGGCGCGGGGAGTTGGTACATCCTGCGCCGCGAACTGCTGCCCGCCGTCCTGCCACCCGTCACCCGGCACGCCCTGCTCCGCCTGCCCGGTGTCGCCCTCGCCGTCGCCTCGCTCGGCTTCCTCGGCCTCGGCGCCCAACCGCCCTCCCACGAATGGGGTCTGCTCCTCGCCGAGAACCAGCCCTACGCCGAGCGAGCCCCCTGGGCCGTCCTCGCCCCCGCCGCCGTACTCGCCCTGCTCGGCGCGCTCGCGGTGACGGCGGCCGGGAGCGTGCGGGGCGCCGGGCGACGGGAGTTGGCGGCGCGGTGAGCGCGGCCACCCTCGTACGGACCCCGCTCTCGCCACTCCTGCGACTGCTGATCCTTACCCAACTCGCCTTCAACCTCGGCTTCTTCGCCGTACTGCCGTTTCTCGCCGAGCATCTCGCGGAGGTGATCGGCATGGCGGGCTGGCTGGTCGGGCTGGTGCTCGGGCTCAGGACCTTCAGCCAGCAGGGGCTGTTCGTGGTCGGCGGGGCGCTGGCCGACCGGTACGGGGTACGGCCCGTGGTGCTCGCGGGATGCGTGCTGCGGATCGCAGGGTTCGGCTGGCTCGGGTACGCCGAACGGACCTCGACGGTCATCGGCGCGGTCCTGCTCATCGGGTTCGCCGCCGCGCTGTTCTCACCGGCGGTGGAGTCGGAGGTGGTGCGGCAGGCGGTCGAGTGGGAGGAGGCAGGCGGCGGGTCCCGGACGCGGGTCCTCGCGCTGTTCACCGTCGCGGGCCAACTCGGCGCGTTTGTCGGGCCGTTGCTCGGTGCGCTGCTGCTCGCGGTGGACTTCCGGGTGACGTGTCTCGCCGGAGCCGGGATCTTCGTGCTGGTCCTCGCGGGCCACGCGTGGCTGCTGCCGCAGCACATCCCCGGCCGCACCCGGGTCACGGAGAAGGGAGGTGCGCGGACCCTGGTACGCAACCGGCCCTTCCTCGCGCTGTGTTGTGCCTACGGCGCCTGTCTCCTCGCCTACAACCAGCTCTATCTGGCCCTCCCCGAGGAGGTGGAGCGCGCGACGGGTTCGCAGGCGCCGCTGGCCTGGCTGTTCGCACTGTCCTCGCTGCTGGTGGTGACCACGCAGTTGCCGGTCACCCGGTGGGCGGGGGAGCGGCTCGACCCGCGCCGCTCCATGGCGGCCGGGCTGGCCCTGATCGCCGTGGGTTTCGCGGCGGTGGCGGCGACCCGCCCCGCCCAACTGACCGGCACCACCGGCCTGTTGCCAGCCACCAACCTCGTAGTCCTGCTCACCCTCAGCCAGATGCTCATCGCCCCCGTCGCCCGCGCCTGGCTCCCGGACCTCACCGAACCCGGCCGCCTCGGCCTCTACACGGGGGCACTCTCCTCCGTCTCCGGCCTGACAGTCCTCCTCGGCAGCGCGACCACCGGCATCCTCCTCGACACCGAACTCCCGGCACCCGTCCCGTGGTTGGCGCTGGCCGCCGTGCCGGTCGCAGCGATGGTGGCGCTGCCGCGCAGCCGGACCGATGCCGTATCCCGGTAAATAGCCCCATCCCCGCCCGAGTCCGCCCACCCCGACTGAACGCCCCAACCCCTCACTCCGTACCAAGCCATGAACCAGATATGAGCTGCCCCCTAAACAGCCATCGACGGCTGCGGCGGCAGCGGCCCGTGGGAGGATCCGTCACCATGAGCGCTTCCCCGGCGGTACGGAGTCTGCGCGCGGCGGTGTTCGCCGCGGTGTGTGTGCTGCTGGCTGCCGCCGGGCACGGGCTCGCCACCGGGGCGACGCCTCCGCTGTGGGCGGACGGTGCCGGGTGCGGCGTGGTGTTCTTCATGGGGTGTCTGCTCGGGGGCCGGGAGCGGTCGTTGGCCGGTATCGGTGCCGCGATGCTCGTCACCCAGGCGGGGCTCCACCTAGGCTTCGACCTCGCGCGGCCCCGGGCCGGGATGGCGATGGCCGGTATGGCGCACATGTCGGCGCACAGCATGGCTCCGATGCGCGAGACCCAGGCGATGACCCCGCACGCGGTGGCCGCCCACGTCCTCGCCGCCCTCGTCGCGGCCTGGTGGCTGCGGCGCGGGGAGGTCGCGCTGTGGTCGCTGCTGCGCTGGGCCGTCGCCTTCGTACCGGGGCTGGTGGCCTGGTGGCAGGACAGCCCCGCGACCCTGCCCGCCGCGCCTACGGCGGCACCCGGGCATACCACCGCCGACGCCGCCCCCCTGCGTCAACTCCTTCTCCGGCACGCGATGAGCCGTCGCGGACCCCCGGAACCGGTCCCGTACCCGGTCTGATCCCCCAACTTCCTTTTCCCGTACGGAGATCACCTCACCATGTCCGCACACCGCACCACCCTGCGCCGCGCAGGCACCGTCGCCGCGCTCGCCACCGCCTCGGTCCTGGCCGCCGCGGGTGTCGCCTCCGCGCATGTCACCGTCCATCCCGAGAGTTACGCCAAGGGCGCCACGGACGGCGTGCTGACCTTCCGGGTCCCCAACGAGGAGGACAAGGCCTCCACCACCAAGGTCCAGGTCTATCTGCCCACCGACCACCCCGTCCTCGGCGTACTGGTCACCCCGCAGAACGGCTGGACGGCGAAGGTCACCACCAGCAAGCTCAAGACGCCGGTCAAGACCGACGACGGCACCATCACCGACGCCGTCTCCGAGATCACCTGGACCGGCGGGAAGATCGGCGCCGGGCAGTTCGAGGACTTCAACGTCGCCTTCGGCCAACTGCCCGACGACGCCGACCAGTTGTCCTTCAAGACGCTCCAGACCTACTCGAACGGCGATGTCGTCCGCTGGATCGAGGAGACCACGGCCGGCGGCGACGAGCCGGAGAACCCGGCGCCCGTCCTCAAGCTCACCGCGAAGGAGAGCGAGGACGGCGACGAGACCCCGACCGCCTCGGCCTCGACGGCGGCCACCGCCACGAAGTCGACCTCCGCCGCCTCCGCGTCGAGCAGCGACTCCACCGCCCGGGGGCTCGGCATCGCCGGGCTGATCGTGGGCGTACTCGGCCTCGCGGCGGGCGCGTTCGCGGTCGTCCGCAGCCGGTCGCCGCGGTCGTAGCACCGAAGGAGTACGTACGGCATGACGAAGGGCCCGGATCCACCGCCTGGTGGTCCGGGCCCTTCGGGGCGATCGCCCCTACTGCGCGACCAACTCCAGCACTTTCTCCTCCGCCGGGATCTCCTCGACCCGCGAGGTCCGCCACAGCCACAGGATGTCGCGGCCGAACGACCACACCAGCGTGCCCAGCGCGAGCGCGACCACGCCGATGTTGGCCGCCTGCGGCAGCAGGTTCGCGCCCGCGAGGAGCAGCAGGATGCCCTGGATCGCGGCGACCGTCTTGCGGGCCGTGCTCGGCGGGAGCGGGGCGTTGAGCCACAGCCAGACGCGGGCCGCCGCGACGAAGCCGTAGCGCATGGCGCCGATCAGCAGGACCCACGGGCCGAGCCGCGTCGAGACGTAGACGCTGAGCACGAGGATCAGGAACGCGTCGACCTCCATGTCGAAGCGCGCCCCCAGCGCGGTCGAGGTACCCGTGCGCCGGGCGACCTTGCCGTCGACGCCGTCCAGGATCAGGGCCACCGCCGTCAGTCCGACGAGCAGCGTGACCGGCGGCGAACTCTCGAAGGAGTCCGCGACCAGCGCGGTCACCCCGCCGACCAGGATGGCCCGGCCGAGCGTCACCCGGTTGGCCGGGCCGAAGGAACGGGTCCGGGTCCGGTGCAGCGCCTGGGAGAGCACGGCCCAGGTGGCGATCGCGAACGCCAGGCCGGTCAGCCAGCCCGCCGGGCCCATCCCGATCGCCGTGCCGAGCAAAGCCAGCAACAGGATCTGCACGCCCGCTCCCACAGCGGTCTCCTGCTGGACCAGCCTTGCTTCGTATGTGTTGTTCAGGGCCACCGCACACCCTCCGGCCAGATGACAGAGTCGATCAACGCCGCGTACTGTGCGCGGCCTGTGGTTACCCGTACGTGAACAGCTTCCCGATCGTTCAGGAGGATTCCGATGAAGCGCACCGCACGGGCGTTCTGGATCGGCGCTCCGGGTCACGGCGAGGTCCGCGAGGTGGACCTGCCGGACCCCGCCGAGGGCGAGGTGCTGGTCCGTTCCCTGTGGTCGGGCGTGAGCCGCGGCACCGAGACCCTGGTCTTCCGCGGGGGCGTGCCCGAGAGCCAGCACGCGGCGATGCGGGCCCCCTTCCAGGAGGGCGACTTCCCGGGCCCGGTGAAGTACGGCTACCTCAATGTGGGGGTGGTGGAGGAGGGCCCGGACGCGCTGCTCGGCCGCACCGTCTTCTGCCTCTACCCGCACCAGACGCGCTACGTCGTCCCCGCGAGCGCCGTGACACCGGTGCCCGACTCCGTGCCCGCCGGGCGGGCCGTCCTCGCCGGAACCGTGGAGACCGCCGTCAACGCCCTGTGGGACGCGAGGCCGCTGATCGGCGACCGGATCGCCGTGGTCGGCGGCGGCATGGTCGGCTGCTCGGTGGCCGCGCTGCTGGCCCGCTTCCCCGGCGTACGCGTCCAGTTGGTGGACGCCGACCCGGAGCGCGCCAAGACCGCCGAGGCCCTCGGCGTCGGCTTCGCGCTGCCCGGGGACGCGCTCGGCGAGTGCGACCTCGTCGTCCACGCCAGCGCCACCGAACAGGGCCTCGCCCGCGCACTGGAACTCCTCAGCGCGGAGGGCACGGTCCTCGAACTGAGCTGGTACGGCGACCGGAAGGTCAGCCTCCCGCTCGGCGAGGCCTTCCACTCCCGCCGCCTGGTCATCCGCAGCAGCCAGGTCGGCACCGTCTCCCCGAACCGGGCCGGCCGCAGCTACGCCGACCGGCTCGCCCTCGCCCTGGACCTGCTCGCCGACCCCGCGCTCGACGCGTTGGTCACCGGCGAGAGCGACTTCGAGGAGCTGCCTCAGCTGCTGCCGAGACTCGCCTCAGGAGAGCTTCCGGCCCTGTGCCACCGGGTCCGCTACACCGACCTCGGCTGAGAAACGTTCAATTCCGTACCACCAGTCCCTACGACAAGAGCGTCTGACCTGAGAAAAGAGTGAGAGAGGGCTGAACAGGGGGAGGCGTGCAGCCGTACTACACGGCATCCCCCGGCAGGGATCAGCCAGGGGACCAGACGCGCCGCACCTGGAGGGTCGTCCGTTGTTCAGCATCACCGTCCGCGATCACATCATGATCGCCCACAGCTTCCACGGCGAAGTGTTCGGGCCCGCGCAGCGGTTGCACGGAGCCACGTTCCTCGTGGACGCCACCTTCCGCCGCGCAGAGCTGGACGACGACAACATCGTCGTCGACATCGGACTGGCCACCCAGGAACTGGGCGCAGTGGTCAGCGAGTTGAACTACAGAAACCTCGACAACGAGCCCGACTTCGCCGGTGTCAACACCTCGACGGAGTTCCTCGCGAAGGTCATCGCCGACCGGCTCGCCGAGCGGATCGACAAGGGCGCGCTGGGCGAGGGCGCCCGCGGCCTGGCCGCCCTCCAGGTCACCCTGCACGAGTCGCACGTCGCCTGGGCGAGTTACGAGCGTGCCCTGTGAGCGACGTGACCATCGACCGCGCCCCCTCGCTGGGATTCCTGCCCGCGCAGCGCGCGGCCTCCCGGAATACCGAGATCATCCCCATGTCCCTGCGCACCGTGCACTTCGTGATGCCCGGCGGTGTCGACGACCCGGCCGCGCCGAGCGGCGGCAACGCCTACGACCGGCGCGTCAGCCTGGACCTGCCCGGCTTCGGCTGGCAGGTCCACAAGCACGCCGTGGACGGCGAGTGGCCCCGGCCGGACGCCGCCGCCCGCGCGGAACTCGCCCGGACGCTGCGCGAGTTGCCGGACGGCGCCGCCGTGCTCCTCGACGGGATCGTGGCCTGCGGCGTCCCCGAGATCGTCGTCCCCGAGGCCGACCGGCTAGGCCTCGCCGTCCTCGTCCACCTCCCGCTCGGCGACGAGACCGGCCTGGACGCCGCCGTCGCCGCGGAGCTGGACGCCAAGGAGCGCACCGTCCTGCGCGCGGTGTCCGCGGTCATCGGCACCAGCGACTGGGCGGTCCGCCGCCTCGTCTCCCACCACGGCCTCGCCCCCGAGCGCGTCCATGTCGCCACCCCCGGCGCCGACATCGCCCCGCTCGCCTCCGGCACCGACGGCGTCTCCCACCTCCTGTGCGTCGCCGCCGTCACCCCGCGCAAGGGCCAGCACCGGCTGATCGAGGCCCTCGCCGCGGCCGCCGACCTGCCGTGGACCTGCGTCTGCGTCGGCGGCCTCGGCCACGACCCGGAGTACGTAGACCACCTGCGCGGCCTCATCAGGCAGTACGGCCTCCAGGACCGGCTGCACCTCGCGGGCCCGCAGGCCGGCGCCGAACTCGACGCCAGCTACGCCTCCGCCGACCTCATGGTCCTCATGTCGTACGCCGAGACCTACGGCATGGCCGTCACCGAGGCCCTCGCGCGCGGGATCCCCGTGCTGGCCACGGACGTCGGAGGCCTCCCCGAGGCGGTCGGCCGCGCCCCCGACGGCGGGGTGCCCGGCATCCTCGTCCCGCCGGAGGACCCCGCCGCCCTCGCCGCCGAACTGCGCGGCTGGTTCGGCGAGGCCGACGTGCGCCGACGTCTGAAGGCGGCGGCCCGGGGCCGCCGCGCGGCCCTCGACGGCTGGGCCACCACGGCCCGCAGCCTCGCCGGCGTACTCACCCGGCTTCCCAGCGAATCCCGGAGGGCGGCATGAGGAAGACGACGACCACCCAGGTCGAGGGCCGGCGCATTCCGGCGCAGCCGGGACCCAGGGGCGTCCCCCTGGGCATGCTGGTGCCCCCGACGCAGCCCGCACCGATGGACACGACGGCCCAGCAGCCGGGACCGGAGGACGTGATGGCGAACCCCGCGCCGGCGGACGAGGCGGTCGCGGTGGCCGCGGCGGCGAAGACTCCGGCCTCGGCAGGGTCCGCTCTGCCGACGCTCGGCGGGCCGACGGCGCCGGCCGCGGTGGCCGCGCCGGATCCGGTGGTTGCCGGTGAGGCGGGACACGGGGTGGCGGCGAAGACACCGGCCGAGACCGGATCCGCGCTGCCGACGGTCGGCGGGCCCGCAACTCCGGCCGCGGTGGCCGCCAGTGAGGCGAGGCGCCCGGTGGCGAAGGCTTCTGCGGAGGTCGGATCCGTCGTGTCGGCGGTTGGTGGGCCGGCGGTACCGGCCGCGGTGGCCGCCGGTGAGGCGGGGCACGCGGCAGCGAAGGCTTCTGTGGAGGCCGGATCCGTGGTGTCGGCGGTTGACGCAACGGTCGTGCCGACCTCGGCGGCCACGCCAGATCCGTCGGCCGCCAGTGAAGCGGGGCCCGCGGCAGCGAAGGCTTCTGCGGAGGCCGGATCCGTGCCGTCGACGGATGCCGCGTCCGGTGCCGTGATCCCCGGTGCCGGTCCCGCGAACCCGTCCGGTGAGCGGGCCACCGTACGGCTGCGGGACGTCGGGCCCGACGATCCGCCCCGGTACGCGCCCGAGTGGCTGGAGTTGAGGGAAGGGGCCGACGCCGCTGCGCGGGCGCCCGAGCTGCTCGACCCGCTGCGGATTCGGCTGGCCAATCTGCCGGGGCGGTCCGGGGTCGTCATCCACGACCTGGGCTGCGGCACCGGCTCGATGGGGCGGTGGCTCGCCCCCCGCCTCGACGGCGCCCAGCACTGGATCCTGCACGACCGCGACCCCTACCTCCTGCACTTCGCCGCCGTGGCCTCCCCGCGCGCCGCCGCCGACGGCAGCCGCGTCACGGTCGAGACCCGGCGCGGCGACGTGGCCCGGCTGACCCCGGACGCGCTGGTCGGCGCCTCGCTGGTGACGGCCTCCGCCCTGCTCGACGTCCTCACCCGCGAGGAGGTCGACGCCCTCGTCGCCGCCTGTGTCGGCGCCGGCTGCCCCGCGCTGCTCACCCTCTCCGTCGCCGGGCGGGTCGAACTCACTCCGTCCGACCCGATGGACGCCGAGATCGCCGACGCGTTCAACGCCCACCAGCGGCGCGACGGACTCCTCGGCCCGGACGCCGTCACCGTCACCTGCGAGGCCTTCGCCGCGCACGGCGCGACGGTCCGCGTCCACCCCAGCACCTGGCGGCTCGGCCCGGACCATCTCGCGCTGACCGCCGAGTGGCTGCGCGGCTGGGTCGGCGCGGCCGTCGAGGAGCGCCCCGAACTGAAGGAGCGCGCCGACCGCTATCTCGCGCGGCGCCTCGCGGCCTGCGCGGCAGGGGAGTTGACCGTGCTGGTCCACCACAGCGATCTGCTGGCGCTGGCCCGGCCCACAGGGGGGACGTCATGAGCGTCGAGACGATGCGGACGGTCGCACCGCGACCCGGCACCAGGACCCGCCGGGCGCGCGTCGACCGGCCCGCGCCGGTCGCCCTCGAACTGCGCGCCCAGGCCCCCGTGGAGGAGGTGCGCCAACGCCCCGCGCACACCCCACCGCTGCACAGCGCGGCCGTCTCCGGCGACCGCATCGGGGTGATCGTCGCCGCCCCGCGCCCCGCCGCAGAGCCCGCCTCCCGCGCCCGCCGCGTCCTGCGCGCGATCCTGAACCGGGTGAACTCCCGCGCGGTACGCACCCACTTCGGCACGGTCGCCGGCATCACCATCCTCGGCGTCCTCCTCTGGCGCCTGGGCACCGGCGTCTTCCTGGACGGTCTGCGCCGCATCGACGTACCGACCCTGCTGATCGGGCTCGGCATCGGCCTGGTCACCACCGTCTTCAGCGCCTGGCGCTGGGCCCTGGTGGCCCGCGGGCTGCGCATCAAGCTGCCGCTCGGCCCCGCCGTCGCCGACTACTACCGCGCCCTGTTCCTCAACGCGGCCCTGCCCGGCGGCATCCTCGGCGACGTGCACCGCGCGGTCCGCCACGGACAGAGCGCCGGCGACATGGGCCGCGCCGTACGGGCCGTCGTCCTGGAACGCGTCGCGGGGCAGATCGCGCTGGCCGTCGTGGGGGTGGCGGTCCTGCTGGGCCTGGACTCCCCGGTGATGTCCGACGCGCGCAGCATCGCCCCGCTGGTCCTGCTCGCCGCCGTCGGAGCGCTCGCGGTCGTGGCCGCCGTACGGATGAACCGTCCGCCCACCGCCACCCGTCGGAGCCGTGCCCTGCGCACCACCCTCGACGAGGTCCGCGCCGGACTGTTCTCCCGCGCCAACTGGCCCGGCGTCGCCCTCTCCTCGCTGGTCATCCTGGCGGGCCACCTCGCGATGTTCGTGGTCGCCGCGCACGCCGCCGGATCGGCCGCCTCCGTCGCCCAGTTGCTGCCGATCGCGGTCCTCGCGCTGGTCGCCATGGGCCTGCCGCTGAACGTCGGCGGCTGGGGGCCCCGCGAGGGCGTCACCGCCTGGGCGTTCGGCGCCGCCGGCCTCGGCGCGAGCAGCGGACTGTCCGTCGCCGTCATCTACGGCGTGCTCAGCTTCGCCGCCGCCGCGCCCGGCCTGCTGGTCCTGGTCGCCCGCTGGTACGCGGGACTGCGCACCACCGGGCCCGGCACCGCCGTACCGGACCCGGCAGCCGCTCATTCGTCGGCGGTCAGCAGCGAGAAATACGCGCCGAAGGAATCGGCGAGGCTCGCCAGCAAGGCCTTCCCCTTTTCTGCGGAACCCAGGGAAGGCCGCCCGATGACGCCCGACTCGGTATAGCCGGACATTCCGAGCGTCAGGAGATGGCGACGGTCGTCGGCGACGAAATCGGAGGTCTCATATCCGGGACGGATCAATTCGGGATGAGCGTGCAGAAGAATGGAGGTCTCGATTTCCCCCGCATGCATATCGGTGAGCGGCGAGGTCAGCACCCCGGCCCGCTCCAGGGCCGTCTCCCAGTCCTCGGCGGCCGGGAACAGCGCCATCCGCTCCCCGCGCGCGGAGGACTCCTGAACGACGTTGCCCAGTACGTAGTTTCCGCCGTGACCGTTGACCACCACCAGGGTCTCGACCCCCGACCGGCGGAGCGAGTCCGCGATGTCCCGCACCACCGCATGAAGGGTCACGGAAGAGATGCTGACGGTCCCCGGCCAGGCCGCGTGCTCGTGCGAACAGGACATGGTCACCGGCGGGAGGAGATGCACCGGGTACGCCGCGGCGATCTCCCGCGCGACGGCACAGGCGACGAGCGTGTCGGTCGCCAGCGGGAGATACGGGCCGTGCTGCTCGAAACTGCCGACCGGAAGGACGGCGACCTGCGTTGAGACACCTGCCCCCCTGACCCGTACGTCCTGTGTGGTGTCCGCCGGCACCAGTCCGTTTGCCGCCGTCCGTGAGCCCGAACCATTCATTGTTTCACGGCCTTTCGTCTCTGCTTAGGAACCAGATCATGACAGAAAACATTGGCGTACTCGGCAAGAAGAAGTCTCCACAGCCCACGGGCGTGGAACGCGTCGTGAATGCTCCCTTGCCCACCGTGTACGGCACATTCCAGGCGATCGGCTACCTGGACCACGACCGCGGTGACGAGCAAGTGGCCCTGGTTCACGGCGACATCGGCACGGACGACGTACTCACCCGGCTGCACTCGGAGTGCCTGACGGGCGACGCCTTCGGCTCCCAGCACTGCGAGTGCGGCGACCAGTTGGACGCCGCGATGCGGGCTGTGGTCGCCGAAGGCCGGGGCATAGTCGTCTACTTGAGAGGGCACGAGGGCCGCGGCATCGGCCTGCTCGCCAAGCTGCGCGCGATGGCATTGCAGGCGGAGGGCCTGGACACCGTCGAGGCGAACCTGGCCCTCGGCCTGCCGGTCGACGCCCGCGACTACGGCGTCGCCGCCGAGATCCTGCGCGACCTGGGCGTGGCGAGCGTCCGCCTGATGTCCAACAACCCGCGCAAACGCGAGGCGTTGCTGGACCACGGCATCAAAGTGGTCGAAGAGGTACCGCTGTTGATCCCGCCGTGCGAGAACAACATCACCTACCTGCGCACCAAGCGGGAACGCCTCGACCACCGCCTGCCCCATCTGGACGCGGTGGCGCACTGGTCCTGATTCCGGCGGGCGGAGTCCGGATAGGAAGAGGGAATGACCGACGACGTCCTCTTCCTCTCCGGCGACCGGGTCGGGCGCCTGCTCGACACCGACGCGGCCATCACCTCGCAGCGCGCGGCCTTCACCGCGCTCGGCGACGGCGAAGCCGACGTGCCCGGCAAGATCATGTACCCGAGCCGCTTCGACGACAGCGTTGTCTTCGCCTATGTCTCCCGGCTGTCGGCGGGCACCGGGGCGGTGGCGAAGTTCGGCAGCGTCAACCCCGCCAACGCCCGAGCCGGGCTGCCCACCGTGCACGCGGTGATCAGTGCGCTGGACCCGGTCACCGGCGAGCTGGTGGCGGTCATGGACGGCACGGCGGTGACCACCCTGCGCACGGCCGCGGGCAGCGCCGTAGCCGTCGACGCCCTGGCCGCCCCCGACGCCGCCCACCTCGCCGTCCTCGGCTCCGGCACCCAGGCCCTCGCCCACGTCCGCGCGATCGCCCGGGTCCGGGACCTGAAGTCCGTACGCCTGTGGAGCCCGCACCCCGAGCGCCGCACCCGCGCCGCCGCGATGCTGGCCGCCGAACTGCCCTTCCCCGTCGAGGCGGTGGACACCGCGCAGGCGGCCGTCACCGGCGCGTCCCTGGTCGCGACCTGCACCCTCAGCACCACACCCGTGGTGCACGGCGCCTGGCTGGCGCCCGGCTGCACCGTCGTCAGCGTGGGCTCCTTCGAACCCACCCGCAGCGAGGTCGACCCCGAGGTCCTACGGCGGTCCGCGGCCGTCGTGGTCGACGACCCGGAGACCGCCGCCGGACACGCCGGACCGATCATCGACGCCCTGCGCGAGGGACTGCTCGGCGCCGACGACCTGGTCCCGCTCGGCGCCGTACTCACCGGACGCCGCCGCGCCCGCACCCGACCGGACGACATCGTCCACTACAACAGCGTCGGACTCGGCATCCAGGACGCGGCCGCGGCCTGGGCCGTCGTCGACGCGGCAAGAAGGAGCGCCCGTGAAGCGTCAGGCTGAGGTCGTCGTCATCGGCGGCGGGGTCATCGGGACCAGCATCACCTACCACCTGGCCCGCGCCGGCGTCAGAGACGTGGTCCTGGTCGAACGGGACGAACTCGGCGCCGGGTCCACCTCGAAGGCGGCCGGCGGAGTGCGGGCCCAGTTCTCCGACGGGCTCAACGTGCGACTGGGCGCCCGCAGCCTGGAGGCCTTCGAACGCTTCGAGGAGGACACCGGGTACGACATCGACTTACATCGCGTCGGCTATCTGTTCCTGCTGTCGACGCCCGAGGAGGTCGCCTCCTTCGAGAAGGGCGTCCGGCTGCAGAACTCCCTCGGTGTGCCCAGCCGCATGATCGACCCGGCGGAGGCCCGCCGCCTCTCCCCGCTCATCAGCACCGAGGGCCTCCTCGCCGCCGCCTACTCGCCCGACGACGGCCACTGCACCCCCGAAGCCGTCGTCCACGGCTACGCCTCCGCCGCCCGCGCCCACGGTGCGACGATCCTGCGCCACACCGATGTCACCGGCATCGAGACCCACGGCGACCGCATCACCGCCGTGCTGACGACCCTGGGCCGCATCGACACCGGCACGGTGATCTGCGCGGCCGGCGCCTGGTCCAAGGGCATCGGCGCGATGGTCGGCGTGGACCTGCCCGTGCAGCCACTGCGCCGCCAGATCGCGGTCACCGAACCCGTGCCGGGACTGCCGCCCACGCTCCCCATGACGATCGACTTCACCACCAGCCTCTACTTCCACACCGAGGGCCCCGGCCTCCTCGTCGGCATGTCCGACCCCGACGAGCGTCCCGGCTTCGCCACCGACACCCACGACCGCTGGATCCCGCGCCTGGCCGAGGCCATGCGCCGGCGCGCCCCCGGCCTCCTGGACCTGCGCCGCACCGGCGGCTGGGCGGGGCTGTACGAGAACACCCCGGACCACAACGCCCTGATCGGCGAGGCGACTTCGGTCTCCCGCTTCCTCTACGCCACCGGCTTCTCCGGCCACGGTTTCCTCCAGGGGCCGGCCGTCGGCGAGGTGCTCCGCGACCTGTACCTCGGCCACGTACCCTTCGTGGACGTCAGCCCCCTGAGCGCCGGCCGGTTCGCGGCCGACGCCCCGCGCCCGGAGGACAACCTGGTATGACCGAGCTGCATCTGTGGCTGCGCCACGAGGCCCGCACGACCGAACGCCGCACCCCGGTCGTCCCCTCCGACGCCCGCCGGCTCGTCGAGAGCGGGGTGGCCCTGACCGTCGAGGAGTCCCCGCAGCGGATCTTCCCGATCGAGGAGTACGAGGCGGTCGGCGCCAAAGTGGCACCCGCGGGTTCCTGGGTGTCGGCGCCGGACGACGCGGTGATCCTCGGCCTGAAGGAACTCCCGGACGAACCCGCCGAGTTGCGACACCGTCATATCTTCTTCGGGCACGTCTACAAGGACCAGCCGGGAGCGACGGACCTGCTGCGACGCTTCGGCGCCGGGGGCGGTGCGCTGCTCGACCTCGAATACCTGGTGGACGACGACGGCCGCCGCCTCGCCGCGTTCGGCTTCTGGGCCGGCTACCTGGGCGCGGCCCTGGCCGTGCTCCAGCACCGGGGCCGACTGCTCGCACCGCTGACCCCCACCTCGAAGGAGGAGCTGGACGAGACGCTCCAACCCACCGCCGGGGACGCGGAGTTCAGCGCGCTGGTGATCGGCGCGCTGGGCCGCAGCGGCCGGGGAGCACAGGCCGCGTTCGCCACGGCCGGCATCGCCCCGACCTGTTGGGACCTGGCCGAGACCCAGAACCTGGACCGCCCCGCCCTGTTGGCCCACGACGCACTGGTCAACTGCGTTCTTGCGACCAGCCCCGTCCCGCCCTTCCTCCGCGACGAGGACCTCGACGACCCCGCCCGCCGCCTGCGCACTGTCTCGGACGTCACCTGCGACGTGGGCTCACCCCTCAACGTGCTGCCGGTCTACGACCGTACGACCGAATGGACGTCCCCCGTACGGCAGTTGCGCGGGCGGCCCCCGCTCGACCTCATCGCGATCGACAACCTGCCGTCCCTGCTGCCGAGGGAGTCCAGCACCGACTTCTCGGCCGCGCTCCTGCCCCAACTCCTGGACTTCGGGACCGGCGGGGCGTGGGGGCGCTGCCTCGACCTGTTCCGTACGACGTCCCGTGCACTCGGTATCGCAGTAGCGGAAGGGGAGTCGGACCATGTCTGAGGTGGTGCGCGCGAGCGGTACCGTCCACTGGATCGGCGCCGGGCTGTCCACCGGCAGCGGGCTCGCCCTGCTCTGCGACGCCGCCCGGCGGGTGCGGCTGTGGCACCGCACCGAGGAGCGCGCGGCACTGGCCCTCGATCACCTGGGCCTGACCGGGCGCGCCGAACCGCGCGCCTTCGAACTCGCCGCGCTCACCGCCGAACTGGCGCCCGGAGACATCGTCGTCTCCATGCTGCCCGCGCCCGAACACGCCGCGCTGCTGGCGGTCTGTGTGCGGAGGCGGGCGCACTTCGCCTGTTCCAGCTATGTCTCGGACGCCGTACTGGAACAGGTACCGGCGGCAGCCGAGGCGGGCATCGTCGTCCTCACGGAGGCCGGACTCGACCCCGGCATCGACCACCTCTTCGCGCACAGCCTCGTCGCCCGGGCGCGGGAGGCGATCGGCGCGGACACGGCGGCCTCCTACAGCCTCACCTCGTACTGCGGCGGCGTCCCCGCGGTGCCCAACGACTTCCGGTACCGCTTCAGTTGGGCCCCGGCCGGAGTGCTGGGCGCGCTGCGCTCGCCGGCCCGCTACCTGGAGGACGGGGCGGAGACGGTCGCCGTACGCCCGTGGGAGGCGACCCGGACGCATGTCGTCGACGGTGAGACCTTCGAGGTCTATCCGAACCGGGACAGCGTGCCGTTCATCGAGCAGTACGGGCTGCCGGCGGCCTGGACACCGCGGACGTTCGTGCGTGGCACGCTGCGCCTGGAGGGCTGGCTGCGGGCCTGGGACGCGGTGTTCGAGGAGCTGAAGGCGGGCGACGACACCCGGATCGCCGCGCTGGCAAGGGAGTTGGCCGCCACCTACCCGACCACGGAGGCCGACCACGACCGGGTCGTCCTCGCGGTGTCCCTGGATGTCCGGAGCGACTCGGGTGGCACGTGGTCCGGCGGCTACCTCCTCGACCTGGTCGGCGACGAGGAGGAGAGCGCGATGGCCCGCTGTGTCTCGCGTCCCCTGTCCCTCGCCGTCCGCCACATCCTCTCCGACGACCTGCCGTCCGGTCTGAACCGGGCGGCGGAGACGGCGGAGCGGTCGAGGGAGTGGCTGAGCGAACTGGCGGGGGAGGGGCTGGAGTTCACGTTGAGGGTGGACGCGTAGTCCGCCCCTCGGGGGTCAGTCGACGATCGCCTCGTGCACCAACTGCTTCAGCTCCGGGATGATCTTCAGGGAGGACTTGGGCCGTAGCTGGGTCATGAACTGCACGGTGAGATCGCGGCCCGGGTCCACCCAGAACGTCGTCGTCGCCGCCCCGCTCCAGCCGAACGTGCCCAGCCCCGTGGGGGATTGGGTGCGCTCGGGGTCGATGACGACGGAGACGCTGAGGCCGAAACCGATGCCGTCGTTGCCGGGTTCCTGGTGCGCGGGGCTGCCGAAGGCGCGCATGTCGGCGCCGCCGGGGAGGTGGTTGCTGGTCATCAGGTCGACGGTCTCGGGCGCGAGCAGCCGAGTACCGTCGAGTTCGCCCCGGCGCCGCAGGAACTCGGCGAACCGGTGCACGTCGTACGGGCTCGCCGCCATCCCGCCGCTGCCCGACAGGAACCGCGGCCGGCCGCCCCGCAGCGGCAGCCCGGCGATCGGCTCGATCCCGCCGCCGTCGGCGTCGCCGTACAGCTCGGAGAGCCGGTCGGCCTTCTCGTCCGGGACCTGGAAGCCGGCGTCCCGCATGCCGAGCGGTTGGAAGATCCGCTCAGCGAAGAACTCGTCGAGCCGCTGCCCGGACACCACCTCGACGACCCGGCCCAGCACATTGGACGCGACGGAGTAGTTCCACTGCGTGCCCGGCTCGAACTGGAGCGGCAGAGACGCGTACACGTCGATCGCCTCTGCCAGGTTCGCGCCGGGCGGCACCGACGACTCCAGGTGCGCCTCCCGGTAGAGGGCGTCGACCGGGTGCGAGTGGTAGAAGGCGAAGGTCAGGCCCGAGGTGTGGGTCATCAGATGCCGGATCAGCATCGGCTGCTCCACCGGCCGGGTCTTCACGTCGGCGCCCGAGCCGCTGTCGTAGACCCGCATGTCGGCGAAGGCCGGAAGATGGTCGCCGACCGGGTCGTCAAGGGAGAGCCTGCCCTCCTCGACCAGGAGCAGGGCGGCGACCGCGGTGACCGGCTTGGTCATGGAGTAGATCCGGTACAACGTGTCCGATGTGACCGGCAGTTGGGCGGCGACATCGCGGTGCCCGTGGGCGGTGAGGTGGGCGACACGGCCGCCGCGGGCCACGGACACCAGGAACCCCGGCAGGCGCTCCACGTCGACATAGTGGGCGAAGTGCTGGTCCAGGCGGTCCAACGCCTTGTGATCCAGTCCGACCTCGTCCGGGTCGACCTCTTGTCGCAGCTGTGCCATGGCTCTCCTCCGAAGTACGTTCACGAGGTGGGGTCCCGCATACCCGGCCCCGGACACCTCGGAACTCATCGTCGCTCAGGAACACCTGCGCGGTCTCCTGTAACCGGGGGATGTGTGAGCGACGCGACTGTCCGGCCCGGCAGCGCGCGCCCCGCGAGAACGCCGGTCAGAGCCGTCGCGGCGAGCACCCCGAGCGCCCACTCCCGGCCGCTCGCGGCCATGAGAGCGCTCCCTACGGCGACGCCGAGCGCCGGACCCACGTTCGCCACGGTCTGCTTGAGCCCGCCCGCCACTCCGGCCGACTCCACGGCGGCCGCCCGCACCACCACCTGGGTCGTCGCCACCATCACCGTCCCGAACCCGGCCCCCAGCAGGGCGAATCCGGAGCACACCGCGACCGTGCCCGAGGCCCGCGTCAGCACGAGCACCCCGAGGGTCAGGACCACCGTCGCCGCTCCGGCCGTACGACGGGCCCCCGCCCTGCGCAGCAGGATCGCGCTGCCGGGTGCGGCGAGGACCATCGCCGCCGCCAACGGCAGCCCCCGCAGGGCGCTTTGGAAGGGGCTGAGCCCGAACGAACCCTGGAGGACGTAGGTGACGACGAACAGCGTCCCGGAGAACGCGGCCGAGGCCGCGAGGAGCATGCCGAGCGCACCGCGGACCGCCGCCGACCCGACGACGTCCGGTGGCAGCAGCGGATGCGCGGTACGGCGCTCGTGCCGGACGAAGGCGGCACCGGCGAGCACGGACACCATGAGCCCACCGGCCGAGCCGGGCAGATCCACCAGCGCCTGGACGAGCGCGGCCAGGGACAGCGCGAGCAGCAGGGCCCCGGGCAGATCCAGCCGCACGTCGTGCGACTCCCGCGCCTCGGGCCCCCGCACTGTCAGGGCCAGTACGCCGAACACCAGCGAGGGCACGACATGGAGGAAGAACACGGCCCGCCACCCCACCGCGCCCACCAACGCCCCGCCCACCAACGGTCCGGCGGCCGCCGCGAGACCGATCACGCTCGTCCGTACGGCGATCGGCATGCCGAGTCGGTCCGGCGGGAACGCGGCACGCAGCATGCCGAGCGTGGCCGGCTGGAGCAGCGCGCCGAACACCCCCTGGACGGCACGGAGTCCGATCATCCACCCGACGTTCGGCGCGAGGCCGATCCCGGCCGAGGCGGCCCCGAAGCCGAGCATGCCGAGCCCGAACACCCGCTGATGCCCGTACCGGTCGCCGATCCGCCCGGCCGACACCAACAGACTTGCCACCGCGACCAGATACGCGGTACCGGTCCACTGGACCTGGGCGAGCGAGGCCCCCAACTCCCCTGCACCGTGGGCTGTACGACGGTGAGTACGGTCCCGTCCAGCGCGACGATCGCCGCCCCCGCCGCACTGCTCGCCAGGATCAACCGCCGACGCGCGGTCACAGGGCGCCCTCCGGACCGAGGTGCGCGTCGAGAGCGGACCGCAGCAGGGGTACGAAGTCCTCGGCGCCGGTGGCCAGTTGGAGGCTGCCCCAGCTCCAGAGCTGGGCGATGCCGTGCAGGTTCGCCCACAGCGCGCCCGCGACCGGGCGGGCGTCCGCGCCGGGACGGGCCCGCCCGACGAGATCCACCAGGACCCCGAACAACGGCAGGCTGCTGTCCCGAAGCCCCAAATGCCCGCTCTCCAGCAGATCATGACGGAACATCAACTCGTACATCCCGGGGTTGCCGAGCGCGAACTCCAGATAGACCCGCCCCAGCGCCGCCACCTGCTCCCGGGGGCTCGCCGTACCGTCCCTGATCACCCCCGCCGCCCGCTCACCCAGCTCGGCGAAGCCGCGCCGCGCGATGGCGGACAGCAGCTCCAGGTGGGTGGGGAAATAGCGGCGCGGTGCCCCGTGCGAGACACCGGCCCGCCGGGCGATCTCCCGCAGCGTGAGGGCCTGCGCCCCTTCCCCCGCCACCAGCTCCACACCGACGTCGACGAGCCGGTCCCGCAGTCCCGCGACTGCTTCCGCATCACTCATAGACACTGTCTACCAGGTGGTCGTAGACAGTGTCTACCGGGAATGGTGGATGTCTCGTACCCGTTGTCGTGGTTATGACCCAGAACACGACACAGGACGACGCGCCACTCCTCCGGCTGCTGTCCGACGGCCACGGCGGAGTGCTGGTCACCCTCAAGAGCGACGGCCGGCCCCAGTTGTCGAACGTCGGCCACGCCTACTACCCCGACGAGCGCGTCATCCGCGTCTCGATCACCGACGACCGCGCCAAGACCCGCAACCTGCGCCGCGACCCCCGCGCCTCGTACCACGTGACCAGCCCCGACCGCCGCGCCTACACGGTCGCCGAGGGCACGGCCGAGCTCACGCCGGTCGCGCGGGACCCGCACGACGACACGGTGGAGGAACTCGTCCGGCTCTACCGCGACATCGTCGGCGAGCATCCGGACTGGGACGAGTACCGGGCGGCGATGGTGCGGGACCGGCGGCTGGTGCTGAGGCTGCGGGTGGAGCGGGCGTACGGGATCCCGGCGGGGGAGAACCGGGGCTGAGCCGCGCTTGGCGCCAGCCGTTCGATGGGGAGTTCGGAGGTCGGGCGCAGGCCGGAAACTGCCCGGAGTTGACCGCCGAAGCTCGCTGAAGTCGTCGTGGAGTGTTCGGGCAACGACAGTCGGCCCCGGGCCCGCGCGCACCGGCCGCCCCTGAAATCGGCCGAGCTGCGCTCGGTCCCGGTCGCCCCGTTCCGCCGGCCCGAGCGTGTCGCGGACCCGGTCCTGTGGGACCAG